>VTTJ01000011.1 GCA_008364785.1 Bacillus sp. BGMRC 2118
ATGAGACACTTCAGGCCACCAAGAAGGTGACCCGAAAGTATAGTGTCTACTTTTCAATCAGCAGTACACAGGCACCACCCGAATTTTGTCGAATTCCATAAACGTTGTGATAAGAGGGATAATTTGTTAAAATGTTACTACGCAAAAAGGAGGTGTATTGTAAATGCCTAAAGGAGAAGGAAAAGTTGTTGCACAAAATAAAAAGGCGACGCATGATTATTTTATTGAAGATACATACGAAGCGGGTATTGTCCTTCAAGGAACAGAGATTAAATCAGTTCGAGCAGGGAAGCTTAACTTAAAGGATTCCTATGCACGAGTATTTAATGGCGAGATGTATTTATACAACCTGCATATTAGCCCGTATGAGCAAGGAAACCGTTATAATCATGAGCCGTTACGTACGAGAAAGCTTCTTCTTCATAAAAAACAGATTGCCAATCTAATTGGCGTAACAAAGGAAGAAGGATATACAATTGTTCCACTCAAGATCTATTTGAAAAACGGGTTTGCCAAAGTATTAATTGGTCTTGGTAAAGGTAAGAAAAATTACGACAAGCGTGAGGACTTGAAGAAGAAAGAAGCGAAGCGTGATATTGAACGTGCTTTCAGAGAACGTCAGAAGTAAGGTAGCCAGATTTCATATTTGGAAAGCTAACTAGTAACTACCAATTGTATTACATCTTCAATGTGTTATAATAAGAATTGTCGTCAGGGAAGACAGACGGCAATTACAATTGAATAAGCAAGTAAGCTTATACTTCCCGTACTAACAACCCTTTTGATTTGAGAAGTAACATTCTTAAAATCATTTTATCATGGGGACGCTACGGATTCGACAGGGATAGTTCGAGCTTAGGTTGCGAGTCGAGGGGATCGGCCTCGTAAAAACGTCAAAGCCAATAACTGGCAAAACAAACAACAACTTCGCTTTAGCTGCTTAATAACAGTCTATAGCGGTTCCTCCCTCCATCGCCCATGTGGTAGGGTAAGGGACTCACTCTAAGTGGGCTACGCCGGAGTTCGCCGTCTGAGGACAAAGGAAGAGAACAACCAGACTAGCTACCTTAAAGCCTGTCGATAGGCCAAGAGGTTAGCGAATCGCTAATATATCGACTACACTCGTAGAAGCTTAAGTGCCGTTATGTCTGGACGTGGGTTCGATTAGTAATTAGTCGCCTTGTGTGGTAACACATAAGTGAAAATCCGGCTTTATCGGTGAAACCTAAGTCGCTCAATTAGTAGCGATACGGCAATGCCGAGCGGTATGTGGAGCAATCCAACAGCCGTGTATCGACTCATAGACTGCCCAAAGGGTAGCACTAGGATACGAAATGATACCTGTAAAAGGGTAAAAATATGTTTCGTATAATACGCCGGAGGACCTGATGCTACAGGTTCAAGATATAGTCAGTGCCATTTGCGAAAGCATGGAATTGCACGTCCCACCGTCTCCACCATACATAGGTGGATCCACGACCAACTGTGAGTTGGTCGTTTTTTATTGTTTAAAAACTCCTCCTCACATCAAAGTTATCATTAAGTTTTTCTGCAACTAAGGTTTGTCTTGCTTTCTCGTTACCAGCTTTAAAAATTAAACTTAAGTAAATAATTTTAAAGAGTGGTTCTAATCCTTTGTAGAAATCCTGTCTATCAGTGTATACTAAGGAGCAGACTTTTGGAAACAGATTGTAAATGAGATGTTATATAGAAAGATGGTGACACCGTATGTCAGGAGAACAGCGGAAAAAGCTATTTATATTAATGATTAATATGTTTATTGCGATTGGGAGCTTTGGGATTGTCATTCCGATTTTACCTGCTTATTTGGAGTCAATTAATCAGGGAGGAACAGCAGCTGGATTAATGATTGCAATATTTGCGGGAGCGCAGCTTATCTTTTCACCTATTGCAGGTAAGTGGACGGATCAATACGGCCGTAGAATGATGATTATTATTGGATTGATTGGACTTACTCTTTCAATGTTTGTGTTTTATGCGTTCGATTCTATATGGTGGTTGTATGCTTCCCGTGTGATCGGCGGCGTAGGAGCAGCACTCCTGATTCCGGCTATTTTTGCATATGTAGCAGATATAACAACATTAGAGCAACGTGCGAAAGGGAACAGTTTTGTATCGGCTGCAATGTCACTCGGAATTGTAATTGGACCTGGAATTGGTGGCTTCCTAGCAGACTTTGGCTTGAAAATGCCATTCTTAGTATCTGCAATTGTCTCATCTGTAGCGGTTATCTTTTCGGTAATTGTCTTAAAAGAGAGTCAAACGGAAAAGCCGTCAGTAGGTGGTCACGTGCCGGAAGAATCAATGGCGAAAATGCTGGTTCGTTCTGTTAAAATGCCATACTTCATTCCATTAATCATTACGCTTGTGATGAGCTTTGGGTTAATGGCGTATGAATCAGTACTTGGTTTGTTTGTTGATAACCAGTTTGGTGCAACGCCTCAGGAAATTGCTGTGATGATTACAGCAACGGGTATTGTCAGTGTAGTGGTTCAATTATTTATCGTCGATAAGCTTGTAAACCGTTTTGGAGAGGGGAGTGTTCTTAACATCTTCCTAGGAGTAGTAGCGTTAGGATTCTTTCTTTCCTTATTCGCATCGAGTTATGTATTGTTCTTCGGTGTTACGTTGATTATCTTCTTAGCAACATCCATTCTTCGTCCAGTACTGAATACACTGATATCGAAAATGGCTGGAAATGAACAAGGCTTTGCAATGGGGTTAAATAATACGTATATGAGTTTAGGAAATGTAATCGGACCAACACTGGCCGGTGCCTTATACGATGTGAATATTATTTATCCGTTTATTTTAGGGTTAGTACTTTTAGTCGTAACCCTACTTGTAACAATCATTTGGCAAAGACACTCACTGAAAAAGAACACGCCACAAAAACTAGAGCAGGCATAAAAATAAGAAGCATCTGACGGATTACTAGTCAGATGCTTCTTTTATTTCTTCTTTGGCGGAACGCGTTCCTCTAAATTTTTATCAGTAATTTTTGGTTCTCTTCCTGCACTTATATTTCTCAAATTAGATCGGTGCAGATACACCATAAACAGTGTGAATAGTAAAAAGAAAACCGAATCCACTAGGTGATGAGTATAAGAGGAGTAGAGAAAAAGGGCGAAACTGATTGAAATTGAACCAATTGCAACAAATTTAGTAAGAAAGATCATCACAATGAAGGTGAGTAATGCAATGAGTAGATAAACAGGATTTGCCACGACTAGTACACCAAATGTTGTAGCAACTGCTTTTCCGCCTTTAAACCTTGCAAAAATAGGGAAGCAATGACCAATTACAGCAAGAAATCCAATATACATAGAATAGACATCTAATTGGAGTAGTATAGGTAACAATGTTGCGACGATTCCTTTTAGAATATCCCCAACCATAACAACAGCTCCAGCTCGTTTACCTAAAATCCGAATGGAGTTTGTTGCACCTAAGTTCCCACTTCCATGTTGCCTAACATCTGTACTAAAAAATATTTTTCCTACAATTAACGCAGAGGGGATAGAGCCGATCAGGTATGAAAGTACAAAAACAATAATTAGCATTGCTGAACCTCCCTTCCCCTACATCATACTGAAATTTATATAAAAAAATACAGATATTTAAAAAATTTGGAAACTTTACCCTACCTGAATCGTACTACTTTATGACTATACGTTTTAGGGGGTTATTTACATGGAAGAGCAAGTAAAAGCAAAACCATCATTACTCGGGATGATCTGGAGCCCAACAGAGCAGTTGGAGAAAATTCGGTCTAATCCTCGAATTTGGGGTCCATTAGTTATTATTACCTTATTGTTTGTTGGGGCAAGTGCCTTATTAGCCTACACAACAGATATTGCTGCTCTACTTGGTGATGAAATACCAGCTGAAGAACTAGCATTGGTTGAAGGATTTACTAGGATTTCGATGTTAATCGGAGGAGTCATTGGTCCGATTATCGGGATATTGGTCTCAACTCTCATCTATTTAGTTATTGCGAAGATTGTTTCTTCTGATGTTACATTTAAACAATTATTTTCAATGAACACGTACCTTATGGTCATTTCAGTGTTAGGGATGATTATTAATGGTCTTGCAGCATGGGCAATGAACACAGATCCAACTGTTTATGTCACAAGTTTAGGTTCACTAATTGAAGCAAAAGGAATTGCTGGTGGAGTACTGAATACATTTGAAGTATTTACAATTTGGGGAACGATCCTTTCTGCGATCGGATTACAAAAGGTAGCGGGATTGTCAAAAGGCTTATCATGGACAATTGCTATTGTGTTCTTCATTGTCGCATTAGTTTTTGCAGGAATAGGTGGAGCAATGCAGGGGTTAGGTGTTTAATGTGAAGAAGAAGATTTGGATTGCACTTGGTATTATCTTACTTATTTCAATTTTTATTGGAGTGAACGCAGTAAAATCCTATCAATCTACTCATTTTAAAGTTGAAACGGCATTACTTGAAGAAAAGGACCTTAGCTCAACAGTAATGGTACCAGGATCTTTAGCTTTAGAAAATGAACAAATTATTTACTATGCACCAGAAAATGGTGAAGTAACTGAGTTTGCAGTGGAAGAGGGAGGTACGGTTGAGGCAGGTACATCTCTTTTCACGTATGTAAATGATCAATTTGCAATTGAACAGGATAAGCATAATCTTATGATTGAATCGAGTAACATACAGATTAATAGTTTAAAAGATAAAGAAGCGAGAGTGAAAGAAAGAGAGAAAGAGCTGGCAAAGCAATTGGGGAAAAAAGAAGCTGCGAAACAAGTGGAACCGGAGCTTGAACAGCTTGAGGTTGAAAGAAAACTAGCCAATTTAGAACAAAAACAGCTTCTATTGCAAAAGGATTTATATGATAAGCAACAAAATGATATGCAAGTAAAAAGTGAAATCAAAGGGACGATCCTTGAAATCAATGAAAAGGTGTTACAAAACAAGCAAAACACAAGTCCATTGATGCATATTGCTGATTTGTCACAATACGTCATTACAGGTGTGATATCTGAATATGACGCCCTGAAGATTCAAAAGGATATGAAGGTTGTCATTACAAGTGATGCAGTACCGGATCAAAAATGGAGCGGTACGGTTAAGTTTGTATCCTCTATTCCAGAAAGGCAGTCACCAGGACTAGAATCAGGCGGGAATGAAGTAGTTCAATATCCAATTGAAGTAACGATCGAGAACCCTAGTCCACTAAAGCCGGGCTTCCAATTAATTATGGAAATTGAAACGGAAAATAAGAAGGCACATGTATTACCGATGGATGCGGTGATTCAAACTGGTAAAAAGGAATATGTGTATATTGTAAAGGATGGAAAGGCTGTACGTCGTGAAGTCAAAACAGGCAGTAGTCAAGATGCATTTATCGAGGTTAAAGATGGAGTGAAAAAAGACGAGAGAGTCATCATAAGTCCACCTGAAAAATTAAAGGATGGATCGGAAGTGACGGTTCGATGATTCAGCTTGAATCTATTTCTAAAAGCTATACGATAGGAAAAGATCGTGTAAATATTTTAGAAAATATTAATTTGTCCATCTCGTCGGGTGAGTTTATTGCGATTATGGGACCATCCGGGTCAGGTAAATCTACGTTAATGAATTTAATAGGTTGTCTAGACCGTCCAAGCTCGGGACATTATCACTTTAATGGTACCGACATCTCAAGCTTCAACGATGAAGAGCTAGCGAAAGTACGCAATCAATCAATTGGATTTGTGTTTCAACAATTTCAGTTACTGCCTCGATTAACAGCATTAAAAAATGTAGAGCTGCCTATGATTTATGCAGGAATTGGGAAAAAGGAAAGGCAAGAGAGGGCAGCACATGCTCTGGAAAAGGTCGGATTAGAAAGTCGTATGGATTTTCTACCTAGTGCCTTATCAGGAGGACAAAAGCAACGTGTTGCGATTGCAAGAGCCATTGTCAATAACCCTAGTCTGATATTAGCAGATGAACCAACTGGTGCATTAGATACAAATACGAGTCTAGCCATCATGGAACAGTTTATCAAGTTGAATCAAGAAGGAACGACAATCGTACTAGTAACACATGAAACAGAAATAGGTGACTACGCAAAGCGGACCATTATCGTCCGTGACGGAGCGATAGTACGTGATGAAGAGAGGAGCCAAAAGGTATGAGTTTGCTAGAAAATATCATGATGGCTCTTGCTTCAGTCAAAGCTCATAAAATGCGTTCTGCCTTAACCATGTTGGGAATTATCATTGGGGTAGCCGCTGTCATCATTGTTGTGGCCATTGGTCAGGGTGGAGAACAGATGATCAAGTCACAAATCGTAGGCGCAGGTGGTACGTTAGAGGTTTTTTATCAGCCTTCAGAAGAAGAAATTCAGGCAAATCCTAATATCTTCTTAGAACCGCCATTCACTCAGGAAGACATCCGTGCGTTAGAAGGTATTCCTGAGGTAAAGCAGGTGTTAGCTTCCAGCACACAATTTGGTAGTGTTCGATATCGAGAGAAAAGTGCAGAGTCATCGACGTTTGGAATTAATTCATCCTACTTTCAAGTTAATGAGTTTAAAATTGAAAGTGGAAGATCGTTTGATGATTCAGATTTTCTTGGTGGAAGAAGAGTGGCGATCATCAGTCAACAAATGAAAGAAGAGCTATTTGAAGAGAAAGAACCAGTCGGAGAAATCATTCGAATAGGAAAACAGCCTGTCGAAATTATTGGGGTACTAGAAAAGCCAACTGGCTTGTTATCCTTTGGGGCGATAGAGGTATACTTACCTTGGAATACGTGGCGAACCATTTACGGTACAAGTGATTACAACCAAGTCACACTTCAGGCTGATACAATGGATGAGCTGAGTATTGTCGGTGAAAAGGCAACCAAGATGTTGAATGACATGCACGATACAGAGGAATCGTATCAAGTGTTAAATATGGAAGAGCTGGCAGATGGAATTGGGAAAGTGACCAATATTATGATTATGATCATAGGTAGTATTGCAGGGATTTCTCTGTTTGTTGGAGGAATCGGTGTAATGAATATTATGCTTGTTTCTGTTACAGAAAGAACGAGGGAAATCGGAATCCGTAAAGCATTAGGAGCAACCAGACCTCAAATTTTGACTCAATTTTTAATTGAGGCAATTGTACTTACCTTTATTGGAGGAGTCATTGGGGTGATTTTAGGAGCAAGTATTGCTTCTATTGTTTCCGCTGTGGCAGGCTGGCCATCGCTAATTGCTTGGCCGGTTGTAGTAGGAGCTTTAGTCTTCTCCATGGTCATTGGGATTATTTTCGGATTGTTACCAGCAAGTAAGGCCTCAAAATTAGATCCAATTGAATCATTAAGATACGAATAATTATTGTTGCAATACGTATATACATTTGGACTTGTCATCAATACGATTAAATCACCAGTTATATATAATTGAAGACGAATGATCACTTATCACGCCCGATAAAAATCCCTTGTTTAGTGACAAGGGATATTTTTTTACTTATTGAAGCTTGATACCTTCTCTAACACAAACCAGTTTATATAGGGAATAGGAACGATTGAACCCAAATGCAATACGTATATCGTTGAATAAAAAAGTGAAAGAGCTTTCTTAATATATTTCAACTTTAATTGGAGTAGAATGGTATCCATTTCCTGCGCTTTCTTCATTTGGACAAGCTGATATAGCTATAATTAAATCCATCTCTGCCTGTAGCTCAATATAATCTCCAGCACTCGATTTAGCGGTTTTTACAGTAATTTGATTATCTTCATCTATCACTGTATTCATAAAGATATTAAAAGGGTAATGTTGGCGAGGAGCAGATAAGTCAAAGTTAGAAAGGGCTATATTTAAATTGTTATAACAATTTTCATGAGATTTATCTTTGTTAAAAAGTAGCTTATACATTTCAGGTCGGCAAGCTGGAGACAGCAAGTCATGTTTACCTACAGTATCTTTTATAACAGTTAACATGGGACGGTACAGATTAGAGTACAAGCTATCCATTTCCTTTACATCAGTACACTGCAATGCATCTCTTGTAGCTACTGGGTCTAATCTTTCCTCAATGTTTCCGTCATGATAAGCGACGAAATCAGCAATTTGTTGTCCTTCTACATCAATGACTTTTATCATTTGCCCCTTTTTAACTCTAAAGCTATGTCCTGTCTTTGGTTCAATAAGATATGATTTCATAAAAATTGCACTCCTACCTGAGGATTCGTTTCTATATTAAGTATAAAAAACTGGATAAGAAGCTCTTTATCCAGCTTAATAAACATCAGTGAGTCATGTTATTTGGCAATGTAGCTTTTGAATATGCATTTAGCATTTGTGTCATATCCTGCTGCATCAGTTGTGGGACTTGGTAATATCCGTGTTTATTTTGGTATAAGAAAATTTCATAACTTAACTCGATAAAATTCGGAACACTATCAGCAATCACTCGACGAAGAACAGGGTTTGTCATCTCTAATGCTGTCATTGCTAGGAGTGTAGATAGTGACTTTGTATTACCTAACATATAAGCAGAAAGACCTTGATCAGATAGATCAGCAGTGGATTGATTAGGCTTCTTAGGTTTCCCAGGTTTAATACCATATACCGTGTTATTGTTTTGATTCATTTTATATTGCTTTGTAGGCACAGATGGGTCTTGCCCTGTTTGGAATGTTTCAACTATTGTATTATATAGCTGCGTAACAAAATTATATTGGGAATTTAATATATTTTTTAATTCTGGATCCTTTATGTGTTCCTCATACATTTGGTATTGGTCTAACATACTAATGATTCCAGCAATCACTTCATGTGCATCAAATAACTCATGACCACCATGATTCATCTTCATTTGATTGGTTGAGTTTACACTTGAGACCGGATTTTGCATACCACTCTGATTCATATTTTGCATGTTTAGTTCCTCCTTGAGTTCAAAATTACCTTTCTATAATTACCTGACTTGGCGAGAATCATGTAAACTTTTTCTAAACATGGCTTTATGGTAGTATTATCGTTTTCTTACTGTTTTTTATTAAAAGGCTCTGTTAAACCTTGTTGTTGATTTTCCTTCAAGGACACTCGCAGGAGTATCGCGTCCTTTCACTTTAAACAGCCTACTAAATTTCAACACTGTACATTAACACAGCCTAATAAAAAGTAAAGAAAAATCA
Source organism: Bacillus sp. BGMRC 2118 (assembly GCA_008364785.1). Lineage (GTDB taxonomy): Bacteria > Bacillota > Bacilli > Bacillales > SA4 > Bacillus_BS. The sequence continues at coordinate 9,185 of VTTJ01000011.1, forward strand.
AAGATAGTAAATATCTTCCAATATATATAATAAACAGGACCATATTTAAATGATCCTGCTTATATATTTGCTAGTATATTATGATTAAGTTACAAGTCTGAAGCTCCTGAGATACAGGAATCGACAATTTTTTATATCTATAAATCAACATTAAAGTTTAACATAGCCTATTTTATAAACTTTGAGAGTATAGTTTTCATTCTCATAAATGGACATTTTGAAGGACTAGTGTCATCATCATTTAAAAAATATTGTTTCCATTCATGGTTATCATTATTTCCATACCACTTTAAGTCAGAATGAACGGGAATTCCATCGAATTCAACAAGCCGCTTACGTATTTGTTTTTTCATATTTCGTCCAAATGCAGTTGAATCAGATATCTCTTCGAATACCCATCTTGGCTGAAAAGCTAGCATAAATGAAGGAAAGTGCCTGCTCTTTCTAACTGAGTGAGCGGGTGTAGTACAGAATGAAAAATAAGGTTCTCCATCAAAACAAAATTCCCATTCATGGTGTGCTGGATCAGTTGGAATATGATTTGGCCAGTCTGCATGATCTAATGATGAAACGTTACTTAAAATGGACCAAAACAAGTTGAAATAATCATCAATTTCATAGCTTTCAATAAGTTCTTTATCTGTCTCGAAAAAAACAACCAGAGAAGCGTACTTACCTGTACCTCTTGAACATTTTCCATACTCCCTCAAAGTTGAAGCTAATTCTTCGATAGATCTTGATTTACGTGGGTCCCCTAGAAAACTAAACCGAAGATTATTCGTTAGTAAACCATGTCTAGCAGGGATACAAGGATACGTATTATCATCGTCAGCAACGACTGAATGAAAATATTGATATGCAATTTTCTTCCAATCAGGAAGGGTGTGGATATTATCATCCAACCATTTTGTGTCATAAAGTGTACTCATAATAGAGTCTCCTCCTTCATTTTATTACTTTATTGTTGAAGGAGTTGATAGGTGTAAGGACAATTAACCTAGATTAGCCCATTTGATTAATATATCAATAAATCACAATGCAAAGATAATAAAAAAGCCAGTTCACAAAAGAACTGGCTTTCTTATTTAATCCTTTTTGGTGATTAATGAAATAACGTGTAACAGTGTATCTTAATCAAAATTTAAACTGTCTAGCAATTTCAAGTAGCTTATGAGACATGTCAGCCAACACCTTGGATGAGGCACTTACTTCTTCCATAGTGGCAGTTTGTTCTTCCGTAGCAGCAGCTACTTCCGTTGTATAACTATTAGATTTAATCGTCACTTCATTGATATGCTCCATCTGGTCAACTAAGGAAGTTGTTTGATTATTTATTTCGTTCACTGAATCAGACACTTGTAACAGTTGATCAGAAACTAATTCAATTGCAGTAGAAATCTCCTTAAAAGAGGAGCCTGCTTCATTTACTAATTCTTTTCCTTTTTTCACTGCGTTCTCTCCATCTTGCATAGAGTGAACGGCAAGAGATGTGTTCTGTATAATATCACTAATGATTTCATTTATTTGTTTAGTTGAGGCACTGGACTGTTCGGCTAACTTTCTTACCTCATCTGCTACGACAGCAAAACCTTTCCCGTGTTCCCCGGCTCTGGCAGCTTCAATTGCCGCATTTAAAGCCAGTAAGTTTGTTTGTTCAGCTATCCCGTTTATTAAGGCTAAAATCTTCTCAATTTCTGAAGCTTTATTATTTAATAGTTTGATGACGTTTGATGTTTCGTTGGTTCTTTCATCAATGATCTCCATTTGATGAATAGCGCTTTGGACAACTTGAACACCATTGATTGAGTGATTTGTTGTATTATTCGTTGACTGAGTTACTTCCCCAACATGTTTTGAAATAGAAGTTACTTCACTAGAGATATGTCCAACAAGTGTAATGGTATTATTCACTTGAGTTAGTTGAGAGTCTGTTCCACTAGCAACTTCTTGTATAGATACTGCAATTTGCTCAGAGGCTCTAGAAGTCTCATCAGCATTCGCACTTAATTCTTGAGATGATGCGGCCACGTGTTCTGAAGTAGTCATAACCTGTTGAATAAGTTCCTTCAAGTTTTCAGTCATTTGATTATAACTATCTATGATAAGACTAAATTCGTCCTTTGTTTTTAAGTTAATCTTCTCTGCAGACAGATCTCCTTGAGATAATCTAGATAATCCTTCTTGTAATAAAGACAGTGGCTTATTAACTCCTCGAACAAAGAAATATGTTAGTAAAAGTCCAACTACAAGAGAAATAAATCCAATAATTAAATCTTTCATTAATAGATTGTTTCTTAGCGTAACAGCTAATTTATGCATATTGAAGTCGATTCCTGCTACACCAATTATCTTTCCATTCGCATCTTTTACTGCTTTTGCAAGGGTAATGGTAGAGAAACCAGAAGCAGTATCAATATAGGGAGCAGTCCAGATGATCTCACCATTCGCTTCTTCAGCTTGTTTATACCATTCTCTTTCTGTTGGATCGTATTCGTTTAAATCAACTTCAGCTGGTGGAATACTGTGAAGGTATAATGCGCCATTTTCAGTTCCCATATATAAGTTTAACGTGTATTCCTGACTGGATTGAAAGGTAGATAGAAACTTTTCGTAGAATTCTGTTTTGACTGGTTCATTCGCTAGAGGCATATTTGTAATGTTCTTTTCAGCACTATTAGTAAATTGATAGGATTGGTACTGCATTTCTTCCTTCTTACTAATATCCTCTAGAATTTGCTCGTATTCTTTAAATATCTTTGTGAATGCAGGTGAGCTCTCTTCAAGAACAGCTTTATCGATGACTACTCGTTCTAGAATGTCAGTTTTTAAGTAGGAAGTAAGACCAATTATTGTAACAGGAACGAATAATAATAGAAACATAATGATTGATAACTTAAATTTTAGAGAATGATAAAACTTCATACAGATACCCCCATAATTGCTTTAATAAAAACTTGTTGTATTCATAAAATATCATTATTTAATTATTCTAACAATAGTATAAGTCGAAATTTGTAGAATTTTATGAAAATTAATTCCTTATTTATGTAACTGCTTAAGGTTGACTTCATTAGATAGAGAAGAGAATTAAGGTATTTTACTAGAATTAAGTTGAATAGTACCCGCATATCGAGTTTAAACCAGATTGATTATGTTCCTTAAATTGGAGGAAGAAATAATAAATTTGGAATGGAGTCAGTTCATGGAAGTAAATATGAGTTTAGTTGAAGTTGTTTTAGGGATTCATAAGTAAAAGAATCTGAGAACAGTCTTAATATGAGAATATAATGTCCCACCCAAAATTAATAAAAATTGCCCTTTTATTATCATCCGAACAGGGAAGGGCTAGTAACCAGTGTACTTCTTAGAATTGCAAAACTAAACGAAAGTAGGATTTTCATTTTTACATCTACAACAAAGGAAAAACACCTCAATGTACCAATTCTACTGAATTCGGCTATTGGGTGTTTTTCATCATCACATTTAAAATTGTTTCTTTATAGAGTTACTATTCTTTTAAATCTTCAATTGAATCAATATCCATATAGCTAGGAACAACAAGGCCGAGCTTTGTACCGTGAAGATTAGATCCTAAATCTTCGAACTCACCTTCGTACTCAGCATAGTAGTCTGCATGTGTTGTAGGCAACCAAGCACCTACCATTGCATCTCCACTGCCACTTGCGATACCAGACCACATTGGACCAGCATCCACTTGGACTAACTCAACATCATATCCAAGGCTTTTTAGAACGTGTCCAATTACATTTGTACCAGCAATGACATCATCCCATGCTACATAAAGTAACTTCAGCTCATCACCATCAACCTTTTCAGCACCTTCTGTCCACGTGCTTACTAGGTCTTCATTTTCACTTACCCATTGTTCTGCTGCTTCTTCAGGGGATTTTCCTTCATTAATTAACAGCATCACACTTTCAATATGTTCTGGTTCCCATTGGAAGTTGTCTAGAACGGAATAGGCTGTAGGATGGTCTTCCTTTAAGCCAAGGCGTGCGATAGTATGAACGTCTTCAGCTCCACCGTAAATTCCTTTTGGATCGTCTAAATACTTAAGGTCAAACTCAGAAAACTTCCAGTGTGGGCTCCAGCCTGTCACGATAATAGGGTCTTCATTTTTGTATGCCTTTGCTAATGAGGCAGCCATTGCTGCACCAGAGCCTTCTACAACTTCCCAATCATCTAATCCGTATCCAGGTAAGACATCCTCAATCGTAAGCTTCATCAGGCCAGCACCTGGATCAATTCCTACGATTTCATAATCAACCTGTTCACCAACAGATCCTGTCTTTTTTGCTCCTGATTCTTCTGCACCACTACATGCAGCAAGTCCTAAAGATAATACCGTTGCAGCTGTTATACCCATTAATTTTTTATACATTATGCTTCTCCCCTTTGTTTTTTGTTTCCTATATTTTGAGTAATCCGGTCTAATACGATTGCAATAATGACAATAGAGAGACCAGCTTCAAACCCGATACCTGTTTTAATTTGTGTGACAGCGCGGTAAACCTCTGTTCCAAGGCCAGGTGCCCCAACCATTGAGGCAATGACAACCATCGATAGTGCCAACATAATACTTTGGTTAATACCAGCCATAATGGTAGGCATTGCCAAAGGAAGCTGAACCTTGACTAAGCGCTGTCTAGTGGTAGTGCCAAATGCTTCGGTTGCTTCAATGATATCTCCTGGAACTTGGCTGATACCCAAGATCGTTAAACGAATCGTAGGCGGCATTGCGAAGATAACAGATGCAACAACACCTGGTACAACTCCAATATTAAAGAAGAAGATGGCAGGAATTAAGTATACAAAGGCAGGCATTGTTTGCATGAAATCAAGTGTAGGGGTTACAATCTTTTGAACCAATTCCTTTTGTGAGGCCCAAATACCTAATGGGACTCCGACTACGATTGAAATGATGACAGCTGTTAATACTAACGCCAATGTCTCAAGCATGTCTTCCCAATACCCAAGATTTAAGATAAGTAAAAGTCCTATCACTGAGAATAGTGCAACTCTCCAACGGCTCGTTTTCCAAGCAACGAATCCGATGACTACGATTAATAGAAGAGGTGGGATGAATGTGAGTAGTGCGACAAATCCTTCTACAAACCCCTCTAAACCAATCGTTAGAATATCGAAAAAACCTGCTAAATTATCAGTCAACCATTCTACTAATCCATCAACATATTTGGCGAGCGGGAGTTTAGGAATCATTCCTTCCATTTAATTCACCTCCCTGGTCACTGCGGCTTCTACTGTTCCTTGACCGATAGTGTTAATATGCTTCTCATTTCCTGATAGTGCACCAATGACAGCACCCTTGACAAGAATCCCTTTTAGTCGTCCTTTGTCATCTGTTACAGCAACTGGAATAGTTGCATTGGATACCTTATCAAATAAATCAGATAGTACCGTATCTGGATTTACTGTTGTCAGTTCATTACTTAGGATTTCTTTTAGAGAAAGATTTTTTTCTACTGCTCTTGATGCTTCACCAGCCGTTACAACCCCAAGCAGTGTTTGCTGCTTATCTACTGCATATATAGAAGAGATTCCTAGTTCCTTCATTAACTGCAGAGCCACGCGCGGTCCTTTATCCATTTGAACCGTTTCTGCACGTTTCATCACATGTGAAGCTGTAAGAACTTTTGATAAGTCGACATCCTCTACGAATCTCTCTACATATTGATTGGATGGATTCATTAAAATTTCTTCAGGTGTTCCAATTTGGACAATATTTCCGTCCTTCATTAAGGCAATACGATCTCCGATTCGTAATGCTTCATCTAAATCGTGCGTAATAAACACAATGGTTTTTTCCATCGAAGACTGTAGTTCCAAAAGTTCATCCTGCATATCCTTACGAATGAGTGGGTCTAGTGCACTAAAGGCTTCATCCATTAACAACACATCTGGATTGCTTGCCAGTGCTCTAGCTAACCCTACACGCTGCTGCATTCCTCCACTTAATTGGCTAGGATACTGACTTTCATATCCCTTTAAACCAACTAATTCTAAGGCTTCCATTGCTTTTTGGCTTCGCTCTTCTTTACTCATACCTTGTACTTCTAACCCATACTCCGTATTTTCTAGAACAGTATAGTGAGGGAACAGTGCAAACTTTTGGAATACCATACTGATTTTCCTTCTGCGTACCTGACGTAATTCTTCCTTATTCATTTTGACGACATCCTCGCCGTCAATTAAAACTTTGCCATTAGTTGGATCAATTAAGCGATTCAGCATACGAACTAGTGTCGACTTTCCACTTCCAGATAGCCCCATAATGACAAATATTTCACCAGCATGTACATCAAAACTAGCTTGATTCACACCGACTGTACATCCAGTACTCCGTAAGATTTCTTCTTTTGTTTTTCCACTATTCAGTTGCTGAGTAGCTTGTTTGACATTTTTTCCAAAGATCTTTGTTACGTTGTCTACGCTTATTTTTACTTTCCTGTTTACTTCCATTCTTTCACCTCTTTAAGGTCGTCACGATTAGGTACTTAATAAGTATATAAAGTCCTAGATTCATACTCAAAGTGCATATTCAGCCATATTTTACCTTTAGAACGTACAGTTTTTTCTGTACGTTCTATATATACTGTATTCTTAGAATTATTACGATATACGTCCTTATCCTCCAAAATTGTCATTTTCCCTTTTTAATTAGGTTATGATAGTCTGTATGTATAGCAAATCAGGGAAGTGATTGAATGAATGATTATGAAAAGCTGCAAGTAGCTCGCAGTCGTTGTATTGATTCATTAGCGCAAAATATGAACTTATATGGAATAAATGAATCAGTTGGAAGGTTATATGGATTGTTATATTTCTCAAATGAGCCTATGTCATTAGATTCAATGAAAGAAGAACTAGGTATGAGTAAAACAAGTATGAGTACATCAGTAAGACAACTACAAGATCTCCAAATGGTAGAAAAGGTATGGGTGAAGGGTAGTCGTAAAGATCTATATCAAGGCTCACATGATTGGTATCAAACATTTACGGACCTTTTTTCAATTAAATGGAGAGTAGGAATCTCAGCTAATATAAGTGCGATCAACAAATCCATCAGTGAACTACAAGAATTAGTAGATGAACCGGAAACATCCATGGAGATCAAAGAAGAAGCAAAAGCAGATCTTGAGAAATTGAATTATGCTTTAAACTATTATGATTGGTTAAATAGGCTCGTTGATAGTTTTGAATCGAGGGAAATTTTTAATTTTATACCGAAAGTGAAGGACACTCCTTAAGTAGAATGAAGGGAGTGTTTTTTTGGGCTCTTTTCTAAAACTTTGTTACTTTTAGTACAATATTTTGGTCTACAACCAGTTTATGAAGAGAACTGAGGTTGGATTAGAAAAGAGCAACTCTCTTTATGTATAGTAGTAACTAGATACTAAGGTAAAAATCAGGCTTCCTGAGATTTTTACGAAATGCAACAGTCTATACGAAAACAGCCTTTTTTATGGAAAGAAAAGTAAATAGGCTCATCTGGACAAATACCCATTCATATACTACCTTTGAGTGAATTGAAAAGGAGTTGTGTAGTATGAATCAGTATTTTTATGGTCATCCGTATCAACAACATTGGGCCCAAAACTATACCTATTATCCATATCGACAAATGCCAATGAATACAGATGAATTCACACCAGACCAATGGGTGCAATATATTCAGCCGTTAGTGCAAAGGGCGTTGCAGGAAGCAGAAGAAGGGATTAATTTAACTCATTTATTCCAGGAATTTATCCTCTCTGGTGTACTTGTAGGAAGAGGTTCTTCCCCAGAAGCAGCGATTGAGCAAGTGGAACAGTGGGAAAAGGGAGAGTCAAAGCTTCTGCAGCAAAGTAAAGCCATGAGATGGTGGTAGCATGGAGATGAACAGAAACGATGAACCATGTAAATTACCGTTTTGTGCACAAACGCTAGATGTTGCACCGTTATTTACAGCAGAGGCTTACGATAATGTGGATAAGAAGATTAAAGAAGTGAATCTTGAAGGCTATCGTGGTAGATGGGTAGTATTATTTTTCTATGCAAGTGATTTTACATTTGTTTGACCGACAGAATTGGCAGCGGTCGCTGCTATTCATGACCAGTTTAAAGCGATTAACACAGAGGTACTGGCAATCAGTACAGACAGCGTGTATTCACACAAAGTCTTTACAGAGGTTTCTCCTTCAGCCTCAAAAGTGACGTTTCCTTTAGTAAGTGATCGAACACATAATATTAGTAAAACATACAGAGTCCTGAACGAAAAAACAGGTGCAACCTTTCGAGCGACGATTATTATTGATCCAGAGGGAATCATTGTATCTAGATTTATCAACCCTCCTGAAGTAGGACGAAATGTTTATGAGATTTTGAGAGTAGTACAAGGGATCCAATATGGCAGAAGAACAGGTGAAGGAGTTCCAGCGAACTGGGTTCCTGGCCAACAGGGAATAAGAAGAAATCCTGATTATATTGGGAGAATATAAGGAAGTACACTTATTCTGTGTACACAACTAGTTTTAGAAGCAAACGAGGTTGGATTAGTAAAGAGCCTCTATATATTAAGGTAAGAATCTATACGAAAACAGCCATAAGTAAAAAAGTACTGAACACACCGTTCAGTACTTTTTTATTTAGTTAGCCTTTTAAGATATGTTGATGATCCTTTATAATACTGAGTTGCTCTTCTTTTGAAGACATAGGTGGTTTTTCATGAAAGGCTATAGATAAAAATCTTGAATAAGATTCTTGAAGCTTTGCTTGCTGCAATGCCATTTCTTTATGAATAGATTTTACATGGGGATTCTTCATCATAAGTGCAGACATAAAGTTCGTATTCGCCATATTTTGTCCCGTTGCTCTTCCTTCAATTGCTAGTGGTTTATCTTGATCAGCAATTACTCCTTCCAGAGGAGATGGAACAATATCTACCTGAATTGGGGCTAGCTTCGCATCTTTTGTTCGATTTGGATCCAGAAGCTCCAGCATCACTCTAACGTGATCTAACATAACCATGTATTGCTTTTGGATGATTTGTTTTAATATGGGATTCTTCGCATGGTGATAATAGATTCTAAGTTTATATAAAACTCCTTCATGGGTTGTCAAATGTTCATTCATTAATTGAACATCAATGGCAGGTAATATCAATTCATATGACCTCCTAAGGAAAATAGGTATTCATCTATAGACTATGAAATTGGGGAAGTAATGTTCTATTAATTTGAAGTTACTTCAAGTAGGATAAATAACCGAACCTGCTGACAAAGCCTACTTTAAAATAATGGCTCTGTTAAACCTTGTTGTTGATTTTCGTTCGAGGAACACTCGCTGGATACCACGGGCGGGTTCGGGATCCTTCTCGGCGCTTCTTGCCTGCATGAGTCTCCCTTACCCGCGCTTCTCCCGCAGGAGTCTCGCGTCTTCCACTTCTATCAGCCCTGTTAAATATCAACACGCTACTTTAACACAGCCAAAATAATAAATAAAATGAATTAGTAAGAAGGCAAACAGAAATTTTGCACTTTTTTCCCATTTTGCAGGGGGTTTTCCTTAAAAAGTTTAATTAAGTATAGATAAATCTTTAAAATAGGAGGATTGCCCATGTTAAACAAAGTTTGTGTGTTAACAGTGAAAGTTGCCAATTTACAAGAAGGTGTTGAATTTTATACAAATGTACTAGACTTTGAGGTTTCTAAATATTATGGAGAAAAACTTGTAAGTCTGGTACATCATGAAGTGCCAATTGTGCTGGAGGAAGTAGAAAATGTTCAAACTGGTAACAATGTATTAATGGGAATTCTTTCAAAAGATATTGAACAAGATTTTAATAATATGAAGTCAAAAGGTGTAAAAGTGCTTTCTGATGAACCAATGCCTTGTCCACCAGGACGTTATTTTATTATTGAAGACAGTAGTGGGAATCAAATTGAGATTGTAGAGTTTTCTAATTAAACAGATGAAGACATATACCCGAGTGTGTAACTCTGTATATGTCTTTTTTATTATCTATACAAGTAATTATATTTACGTTATAGAGTAAATGTCTTATAATAATGGAGAAGGGATGTGAAAAATATGGAAAAAGTACATTATTTAGGGCCAGATACTAACACGTTGCATGGTTTTTTTGATAAAGACCTAACACCGACATTAGAGATAGAGTCTGGAGATACAGTAATATATAAAACACTGGATTCTTCATGGGGAATTGAAAAGAGAAGTGGACTTGGACAACCACGGCGAAAGTTTACAGGATTGTCAGAGGAGAGAGTACATAATCAGTTTGGCCATGCCCTGATTGGTCCGGTATTTATTAAGGAGGCAAAACCAGGACAAACGTTAGAAATTAAAATAAACAAAATCATTCCTGGAGATTATGGCTGGATTTCAGCAGGTGGTTTTCCGAGTTATTGGAACAAAGAAACAGATATGTTGAATGAACCAGAATGCACCCTTGATTTTGATCTTGATAAAGAATCGATGGTTGGAAAAAGCAGCTTTGGTAACTTTAATTATCGTGTGAAATTAAAGCCGTTTATGGGAATCATGGGGATGCCACCTAAAGAAGAGGGACGCCATTCAACTGTTGTTCCGAGGAAATGGGGAGGCAACATTGATTGTAAGGAATTAACGGCCGGAAGTACATTATACTTACCAATTCCCGTTGAAGGCGGTTTGTTTTCTATCGGTGATGGTCACGCAGCACAAGGCGATGGTGAAGTGTGCGGGCCTGCATTAGAATGTCCAATGGATCAAGTAAGTGTGACGCTAACAGTAAGAGATGACATAAAGTTAAAAATGCCACGAGCGAAGACGAAGGATGGATGGCTCACATTGGGTATTCATGAAGATTTAAATGAGGCAATGTGGATGGCGCTAAATGAGATGATTGACCTAATGACAGAGCTATATACAATTCCCCGAGCAGAAGCTTATGCCTATGCTTCAATGGTGGTTGATTTAAGAATTACTCAAATTGTAAACACAAATAAAGGCGTACATGCATTCTTACCACATAATGCATTGCTAGTATAAAGTGAAAACCACTGTAGAAGCATTTCTAACGTGTTCGGTTGAGAGGGAGAAAACTCGAAAAAACATACCAATTGGAGATGTGAATTATGATACTAATTCGCACCTCCTCTTTTTGTTTTTCTCACTCAGCGTACTTACCTCACATCAGCGTTCTATTTTATTTCATTATTATGTGGGAGGTTATAAAGATTTGGTGATTGCGAAAATGTTAGGTGTCTCTCCTCAAGCTGTGTCCAAATCGAAGAAAAGTGCGATCAAGAAATTAAAGAATTTGATGAAAGGAGTTGGATAATTTGATGGATGAAGCAAAATTTTGGATTGAGAGTATTGCTAATTTAGGTTTCCCAATTGTTATAACCTTGTATTTATTAATTCGTTATGAACTGCGCCTAGAAAAATGACGTAGCAGTATTGATGATTTGAATAGTAGTTTAAAAGAGCACAAAGATTTCAAAAAAGGTGGAAATTAAATGAAGACATTATTCCAAGAAGTGAATGAGTTTCAAAAAAACAGAACGGATGAAGCCTTTACAAGAATACTTAAACGGTTGGAACCTAATATAAGAAGTTCTTTAAGACAAACTCCTTATCAAGAACGAGATGATTTAAAACAAGAACTTAGATACACCGTGTATGAGAAAACTATTGGCTATCCTCTGGATGAGATTCCGGGTTTTAAGGAGTTTGAAAAGAAAACATTAAATGGTTTTAAGTAACTAGCTGATTACAGTTGTTCATATAAAAAGGATCCAATATAGGATGCTTTATTTGTTTTCCCAACCACTACTTGTGTGTACTTGTGAAATTGTGCCTTCATTCGAGATAAACGTAACGGTCTCTCCATTTACTCTGTAAGTAGTTATAGGAAATGTTACTTTAATTTGGTCGTATTCTGGGTGGTCATGCATAAAATCGTAAGTTGATAGTATCTTCAATGATGAATTTTTAATTTCATCATATAGCCAATCATATTCTTTCTCGAACTGTTTGGCTAAATCTCTTTGTTGGCGTTCCAATTGATAAACTTCATCTTTAGTGAGGGATCTTGTAATAGTGGATTCTTCCTTTTTATCTTGAATTGAAAATTTAAGATATGAATCTTGAATGGCAGGAAAAAGGATAGCTAATATTATTCCGATAAAAAGGATTATACCACCTATAACTATAATTTTACTTTCCTTGTTTCTCTCAGCTACAACCATTTTGTTAATCCCTTCTCAAATGTCATTTTATGTATCTCTAAAAGACGATATTTACTTACCTATTTATTCTATGCTCTTTGATATTTTCCTTTATGAATATTTTAGCCCCAAAATACCCCTGTTATAGTAAGTGAAGGTATTGATCCACCTTATGCTTAATATTTTTCTATGCTTAGAAATTGCGCTGTTTGAAGCATTTTTACATATCCTTTTCATACCCATTCGGATGGGTTGAATGCCATCTCCAAGCATCTTCAAGGATCCTTTCGATTGACGTGCGCGTTGGGTTCCATCCTAGAAACTGCTTTGCCTTATCAGAGCTTGCTATTAAGATACCAGGATCACCGACTCTTCGTTTTCCACTTTCAGTTGGTATAACCTTACCTGTAACTCTACTTGCAGTTTCGATTATTTCTTTTACCGAAAACCCCTGGCTGCTGCCAAGATTGAATATATCACTTTTTCCGCCGTTTCTTAGGTAGTTTAATGCTAAAAGGTGTGCGTTAATTAGATCTTCAACGTGTATGTAATCTCGGATACATGTTCCATCTGATGTATTGTAATCTTCACCGAATATTGTAATATGAGATTTTTGACCTAACGCCGTTTGTAAGACAAGTGGTATTAGATGGGTTTCGGGTCTATGGTCTTCTCCAATTTCAGCTGTACCTCTGGCACCTGCTACATTGAAGTATCGAAGGGAGACAAAACGTATATTATGAGCCTGTTCAACCCATTTCATGATTTTTTCCATTGTCAGTTTCGTTTCGCCATATGAATTTGTAGGATTTGTAGGAACGGTTTCTGTAATGGGGACTGATTCTGGTTCTCCGTAAGTGGCAGCGGTAGAGGAGAACACAATGTTTTTCACACCATATTCAACCATCACCTTAAGCAATACTTGAGTGCCAAAAACATTGTTATCAAAGTACTTTAACGGGTTTTCCATGGATTCACCTACAAGTGAATGGGCAGCAAAATGAAGGATCGAATCAAACGATTCTTTCTTAAAGACTGAGCGCAGGAAATCAATATTTCTCATATCCCCTTCATAAAACGTTGCCTGAGGATGAATCGCTTCTCTGTGCCCAGTTTCAAGATTATCAATAACCACTACTTTATTACCTTGATCGATTAACTGATAAACTGCATGTGATCCGATATAGCCTGCTCCACCTAAAACTAATACACTCATCTAGTAGCACCCCTTTATCCTTACTACATCACCTATATTCATGCAATATTGAATCGTAACAAACTTCAGTCTTATATAAAGATATTCATATAAACGAAATTTATCTCATTCTTACCTGTCTTGTGTGTTTGTACAAGGGAATATAGGCGAAGGGAGATTAGAAGGATACAGTTGCTATTTTGCGTGTATGAACTCGCTAATTTTTTTCTACGATATCCTAATTAATAGTAACAAAAGGAAGGCGTCATTATGTGGCCATTACAAGTTGATATCAATTATTAACAGTTTCCTTATATACAATAAATGAACGAGGAACATGCACTCGTAAATGGTGGTTAAAGGAACACCATGTTTTCATCTTTTATTACATAATCTATTTGACATACGAAGTGTTAAAGTGATATATTTATCTCGAATTAAAGATGTTTTAATTAAAGGGAAATGCAATTACAAATATAGGCAACACTAAAATTAAAACTTATGGAGGAATTGTATGAATCAGCTAAAGGGAATTCACCACGTAACAGCCATTACAAGCAGTGCTGAAAAGAATTATGATTTTTTTACAAATATCCTGGGGATGAGATTAGTCAAGAAAACAGTTAATCAAGATGATATCCAAACGTATCATTTATTTTTCGCAGATGATAAGGGAAGTGCTGGAACGGATATGACGTTCTTTGACTTCCCGGGTATACAAAAGGGATCACATGGAACGAATGAAATATCAAAAACTTCATTCAGGGTACCGACAGATGCTGCCCTTGATTATTGGATAACCCGATTTAACCGATTGAATGTGAATCATTCAGGAATTCAAGAACAGTTCGGTAAGAAGACACTCTCTTTCGTAGATTTTGACGACCAGCAGTATCAACTAATCTCAGATGAGCATAATGAGGGAGTGGCAGCAGGAACACCGTGGCAAAAAGGTCCAATACCATTAGAGTACGCGATTACTGGCCTCGGTCCTATTTTTATTCGAATTGCGAACTTTGATTACTTTAAAGAGATGATGGAAAAAGTTCTATTATTTAAGGAAATTGCAAGTGACGGGGCATTCCATTTATTTGAAGTAGGCGAAGGTGGAAACGGAGCACAGGTCATTGTTGAGCATAATAGCATGCTACCTATTGCAAGACAAGGATTCGGTACAGTTCACCACGTTGCCTTCCGCTTAGAAGATCGTGCTGCCTTAGACGAATGGATTCAACGTATTCCACAATTCGGTTTCCAAACATCCGGCCATGTTGACAGATATTTCTTTGAATCTTTATATGTAAGGGTTGCTCCACAAATCTTATTTGAATTTGCAACAGATGGCCCAGGCTTTATGGGAGATGAGCCATATGAAACACTAGGTGAGAAGCTTTCTCTTCCTCCATTCCTTGAATCAAAACGTGAACAAATTGAAAAGCTTGTTCGTCCAATTGATACGGTAAGAAGTACGAAGGAGTTCGTAAAAGAGTAAAGAGTAAGAGTGCCCAAAACGGGCACTCTTATTTTAGTTCGTTGTAATCATTAACTGTGGTGCGCCTTTTACAAAGTTACACGTATTTTTTCATATTCATTAATGCCTTACTAAATCGCTTCACACCTTCTTCAATTTGATTGTCCTCACTGTTTGCAATAGAAAAACGAACAAATCCTTTTTCAGCTCCGTAAACAGTTCCTGGTACAATAATGACGCCTTGGTGAATGCATGCTTCCATTAATTCATTCTCATGATGCAAATCCATATTGAGTGAGCACCAATAATTTAGACCACCATGTGGACGTTGATACGTAATAGTATCACCGACATAATGCTGAAGGAATGAATGGAGAAGATGACTTCTGTGACCTAATGTATCCTTCAATGTTAGGAGATTTTCATCCCAAAATTCGCTTTCGATATATGACGTGGTAAACTGCATCGTCGTGCGTGAAGGACCGAGACCCATTTGATATTTCGCATCTTTTATATGTTCAAAGATTGTATGAGATCCAAGGATCCAGCCTAATTCTATATTCGGTCCAAGTGTATCTGTGAAACTACCAATATGAATCACCAGTTCGTTCGTTTCATCTAATTCATAAAGTGATGGTGGAACTGGTTCAGTGGTGAAATTTAATGGGCTTGTGCAATCAAACTCAATAATTGGAATCTTTAATTCTTTACTTACAGCTAGTAATTCTTTTCGTTTTTCAAGACTCATTACCACTCCGGATGGATTTTGGTAGGTAGGTGTTGTCATAAGCATTCGAATTCGGTGTCGCTTATATAATTCGCGGACTTCCTCTGGATCGATTCCATCCTCATAAACAGGCAATTTTACAATTTTAATTCCAAAAGATGCAAAAAGTTTGACTGTGTATGTGTAAGATGGCCCTTCTACAGCAACTGCATCTCCTGGGTTAAGCAAGCAATGAATGAGTAGAAGCATAGATTGATTGATTCCCGAAGTTAATAAAATATTGTTAGGTATTGTAGGAAGGTGCCAATCCTTCCTTAAATGTGAACTTAACCATTCTCTCGTTTTCCAATCTATGAAATCATTCGATTCATTTTTATACGCATCAGCTATGTTTGAGAAAATTTGCTTTACTTGGTGCTCGGGTAGTTCATAAGGCAATGTTCCGTTGGCAAGATTAATCATTTCTGGATGTTTACTAACTTCTAAAATTCTTTTTGTTAATGGCTGTGTTGGAGTAAACGTTACATTACGTGAATGATTCCAGTTAATTAAATTCTTCGGAACAATATCCCATAGATGCTCACTAACCACGGTACCGCTTCCTTGTTTAGAATAGACAAGACCTGTTTGTCTTAGTTCATTGTAAGCAGTAGTGATAGTGCTTCTATTCACACCTATTCGAAGAGCTAAATCTCTTTCGGTCGGTAAAATCGACCCTGCTGCTAATTCTCCATTTAAAATATGTAATTCTATTTGCTGGGCAATTTGTTTGTAAAGAGGAACTTTTAGCTCTGTATTCACCACAACGTTCATCATGAAACCTCCTGTTTAACTAAAGTGGTTGGAGATAAATAAACCAATTTTATATTCATTATATATATGATCCCCTAATATATACAATGTGTAAATAGATTGGTTGGTAAAGTATCAACCAATTGGTTGGTTACAATTTCTAAGTAAGGAGATAAGATAAAATCATCCAGAAGCAACCATTAAGAAAACGTCTTAAGCAGAAATCAAATGACCGGTAACATAGTCTTGTAACCTCCCTAAATTACAATCACATGTTTCCGGAATAAGAGATTCGTTTAAGAAGTGATCATAATGGAGAGATAAATAATTTGCTCACCTGGAAAGTATAGCTAGGGGGTAGAATCAATGAAAAAGAAAATGACAATGCTATTAGCTTTTTCCCTTCTATTAAGTATCTTCCTTACAGCATGTAGCGGAGGAACTAGTGATGAAGGTAAAAAGAATGGTTCAGATGAAGCTGGTGAAGTAAAACAAGTGATTCGCACAATTGAAACAGCTGAGATTCCAACAATGGATACTGTTCAAGGTACTGATGCAGTAGCATTCCAAGTAATGAACGAAGTATTTGAAGGATTATATCGTTTAGACACAAAAAACCAACCGACACCTGGAATAGCTGAAAGTCATGAAGTAAGTGAGGATGGTTTAGTGTACACGTTTAAATTGCGAGATGCTAAATGGTCAAATGGTACATCCGTTACTGCACATGATTTCGTCTATGCTTGGCGATTAGTAGTAGATCCAAACAGTGCATCACAGTATAACTTCATCATGGGTGATATAAAAAACGCAGCTAAGATTACAGAAGGTGAAATGAAGGTAGAAGACTTAGGTGTTAAAGCGTTAGATGAAAAGACTCTAGAAGTAACACTTGAAAAGCCGACAGCCTATTTCTTATCACTCACAACGTTTGCAGTATTTTTACCACAAAATGAGCAGTTCCGTACAGAGCAAGGTGAAAATTACGCACTGGAAAGTGAGAACTTAATCTATAACGGACCTTTTACATTAGAAGATTGGCAGCATGAAGAAGGATGGAAGCTAGTAAAGAATGAATCTTATTGGGATTCAGAAACGGTTAAGCTAGAAGAAGTAGTGGTAAAGGTCGTAAAAGATCCTGCAACGGCAGTGAGTTTATATGAAACAGCACAAATCGACCGTACTCAAGGCTTGGCTTCAGATTATGTATCGAAATATCTAGATCATGAAGATTTAGTAACGTATGGAGAGCCAACACTATTCTTCTTTAAGTTCAATCAAACGCGTGAGGCACTGGCCAATGTAGATATTCGTAAGGCACTCAGTATGGCAATTGATAAGCAAGGCTTTACAGATGTTATTTTAAATAACGGATCAATTCCAGCTTATTTTGCAGTACCAAAGGATTTTGTTTCACACCCAGAAACAGGAGAAGACTTCCGAGTGAAAAATCCTGAGTATTTAAATGGTGATGTAAAAGTCGCTCAAGAGCATTGGGAAAAAGGATTACAGGCATTAGGTGAAGATACAATTGAACTGGAGTTATTAGGTGGAGACACTGAAACAGCAATGAAAACGCAAGAGTATTTTAAAAATCAACTGGAGACAAATTTACCCGGTTTAACAATCAAGCTACTAAACGTTCCCTTCAAGCAACGTTTAGAGATAGACGAAGCCATGAATTATGATATCCAGCTATCTGGATGGGGACCTGACTATCAAGATGCCATGACATTTATGGACCTTTGGGTCACAGACGGTGGACACAACAAAATGGGTTACTCTAACGTTGAATTTGATAAGTTGATCAACGATGCAAAAACAACGTTAGCTGGCAATCAAGTTGCTCGCTTTGAAGCCATTCAAGAAGCTGAAAGAATCCTGTTAGAAGAAGACGCAGCAATAGCACCACTATACCAACGTGGTACATCACTACTACAAAGACAATATGTAAAAAATGTACCCATTCACTCCTTCGGTCCAGAAGTATCATACAAATGGGCATACGTTGAAAAGTAATATGATACTTGAGTGGTATGACAAAATTCATACCACTCTTTGCTTCAACACTTTAAAGGAATGGGGGCCAGGCCCCCATTCCTTTAAAATAGTAAATTGTTAAAGGGGTATGGGCATGAAGGTTAATGTTGTAGGAATACCGACGAATATGGGTGCTTTGTTTTCGGGAACTGAGTTGTGTCCAATGGCTCTGAGGGAGGCTGGACTTACAGGCAAGTTGGCGGAAGAAGCAGAGGTGACAGATTGTGGTGATATTACCATTCCTAATTTTCTGCCAAGACATACTACCCCACCTGTTCGTCATTACCCAGGACCGAGGCTAGTGTGGGAGGAACTCACGAGAACCAAGCTTTTCGAAGTGAATGAATTCTCGCTTATTCTCGGGGGAGATTGTAGTATCATAGTCGGAACAGCAACAAATTTAACAGAGAAGTTTGGCATCGATGTTCATGTTATTGTCATCGATGCCCATGTAGATGATGTGGCTCCTCTGCCGGAGCAATGTGTAGGAGCAGCTGCGATGGGATTGTGGTTTCTAACAAACCCCAATATATTTTGGTCAAAACAGCTTAGTGCCAATCACTTCACAGTAATAGGCTGTCAAAGTGGCTATACTCAAACAGCAATTGATTCAATTCCTCTTCAATTGTTAAGGGAGTTCGGAATCCATGCTGTCGTTCAGAGAGTGTTAGAAAAGTGTGGAAAAGATACTAAAATTCTGCTCCATCTTGATGTTGACGTCATGAATGAAAAAAATATGCCAGCTGCATATTCACCAAGTAAAGAAGGACTAACAAACCAAGAATGTTCTATGTTACTAAAAGAACTGCTGAAGGATCAAAGAGTAGTCGGATTGGAAGTAACTGAGTTTTCTGGCATAAAAGATGATAAAGGGATAGAGGCAAAAAAACTCGTTGATTTTATAGTTAATATACTTGCAACAAAAAGAGAACTTCCTGTCGGATAGTTCTCTTTTGTGTCGTGTTAAAATTTCGTTTATACACACTCAATCCATACGAGACAATAAAATTTAGAAAAGGCTAGCAAATAAGACAATCTTTGATACAATAACAGGTAGTGTAAGACAAGTACACACAAAAGAAGCATAAGTAAAAACATACGAGCATATCAAATAAAATAGCTAGTACAACTTTTGAGTATTATTGGAGGAATAGCATGCAAACATGGATTACAGATATTATGGATCAGTTTGGATACATTGGGATTCTACTATTAATTGCGTTAGAAAACATCTTCCCGCCAATTCCATCTGAAGTGGTGTTAACGGCTGGTGGATTTATGACAACAAAGACTAGTTTAACGATTCCAGGTGTCATTATTGCAGCAACCCTCGGTTCAGTCTTGGGAGCAGTAATTCTTTACGGAATCGGTCGATTACTAGACGTGAAGCGATTAGAGAAAATTGTAGGCCGCTGGGGACATATTTTACGTGTATCAAAGGATGACATTTATAAAGCAGATGCCTGGTTTGATAAATACGGATACTGGACAGTTTTATTTTGCCGTATGATCCCATTAATTCGAAGCCTGATTTCCATTCCAGCAGGGATGTCGAATATGAACTTTGGATTGTTCCTTGTGTTCACAACAATTGGTACATTAATTTGGAACATCGTCCTTGTATGTGTAGGAGCAGCAGTAGGGGAGTCATGGGAAGATATTTTATACTACATGGATATCTACTCTAACATCGCATATGCACTTATTGCAATTGGTGGTATTACATTTATCGTGTGGTTTTTCCGTAGAAAAAAAGTTAAATAATGCTCAAGACCCAATCCATGATTTGGTCTCAGATTGTAGAAAAAAGGCAACTCGAAAGGGATTCTCGAGTTGCCTTTTTTGATATTTATGTATTATTTAATTGTTTTCAGACCTCTCCGAAGACTGTTTCTATGTCATTGGGCTAATGCTTGGGTGAACAACTTCAGAGTACATATCTTTAACAAGAGGATAAATGAAAGAAAAATCAATTGCTACTTCAAGTTTGCGTACAAGATGATTGGCAGGAACAAGTTCATCTAAAGCAATCATTTCGATCTGATTTCTTTGTATAGAATTATGTTTCGTTAGCATAATGTCACATCAAATATTATTCTTCTTTTATTTTAAGATAAGAGGATATTATAGAACAGAATGAATTTAAAAAACCGATTGAAGTGGAATGGCACTCGACTCCTGCGGGAGCAGTGGGACATATGACAAAGTGTACTTCCTTTGTCTCAGGTGAGACCCCGCAGCCGGAACGGTGAGGAGGCTCACCGCCCACCCCGCGGTATCCGGCGAGTGCCATGGAGCGGAAATCACCTTGTCATACAGAAAACTTCATATAAATAGAATAAATAGAAAAAAAGACTGCAGACAACTCGAAATAATTGAGTTTGTCTACAGTCTGTGACCAAATCCATGATTTGGTCTTTTTTATTGGCTCTTTTCTAAAACTTTGTTGCTTTTCGTACACTTATTCTGTGTGAACAACCAGTTATATAAGCAAAAAGAGATCGAATTAGAAAAGAGCAAATAAGTATAGAAGTACCTAGCTACTAAGGTGAAAATCCGGCTTCCTGCGATTTTACGAGAAAGCAACAATCTATATGAAAACAGCCTATTTATTTGCCAATGGGGATGACCTAGTTGAAAAAAGATCGTATCTGTATTCTTATTTAGTTTTAAAGAATGGTTTAAAGCGTGAATGAATAATAGTATTTGCTGTTTGTTAAAACAGTTTTAAAAAATGAAAGTTTAAGAGAATCTTACAAAATATTGATATTTTTGTAATTTTTAAGGATTTACAATTGATTTATCACATGTCAATGTGTAGAATGAAAATGAATAATAATGATAATCATTATCATTGTTATTATCAATGAAATAGAAAATAATATGATATGAGGATTAGCTATGAAACTATGGATGTTATCAATTGCGGCTATCATCCTGTCATTTGTATCCCTTTTCATTGGAGCAATTGACATTGGAATTAGTGACTTGCTGGACCCAAAGTCAGATAAGGCGCACATATTCGTAATCAGTCGATTACCACGACTGCTGGCCATTATTTTGGCAGGAGCAGGTATGAGTATTGCAGGTTTAATCATGCAATCATTAAGTCGAAATAAATTCGCATCACCTTCGACGACAGGTACGTTAGATGCAGCGAAACTAGGAATCTTAATTTCTATGCTTCTGTTTCCTAATGTATCTTATTTACAACAAGTGATTTTTTGTTTTGTATTTGCATTACTAGGGACGATGGTCTTTATGCAAATACTTGATCGTATTAAATTCAAAGATGTCATTTTCGTACCGCTGATTGGGATTATGTACGGAAATATATTGTCTGCGATTACGACATTCTTTGCCTATGAGGCAGATCTATTGCAAAATATTTCTTCCTGGTTAATGGGAAGCTTTACCTTAATTATGAGTGGTCGCTATGAACTGTTGTACGTAAGTATTCCGGTTATTATTCTAGCTTATTTATACGCCAATAAATTCACCGTTGCAGGAATGGGAGAAGACTTCACAAGAAACCTAGGATTAAGCTATAAACTTGTTCTAAATATGGGTCTAATACTCGTTGCCATTATATCAGCAACTGTTGTACTAACAGTGGGTGTTATTCCGTTCTTAGGTTTAATTGTACCGAATATTGTCTCACTGTACTTAGGAGATAATTTGCGTAAAATTATCCCACATACTGCATTGTTGGGTGTGGTGTTCCTATTACTATGTGACATTATTGGACGTATTATCGTTCATCCATATGAAATTCCAGTTAATATCACCGTTGCAGTTATCGGTAGTGCGATCTTCTTAATTTTGTTATTTAGGGGGAGAGCATATGCGAAGTAACAGAGCGAAATTAATTCTATTAGTTGTATTAGCAATCATTAGCATGGCATTTTATGCATTCTATGACATAAAAGGTGGATTTGACTACGCCTTTCCAAAAAGAATGGTTCGGATTGGGGCAATGGTTGTAACGGGAGTTGCAATTGCCTATGCGACAGTCGTGTTCCAGACAATTACACATAACCGGATTTTGACTCCGTCCGTGATGGGGATTGACTCCATGTATGAAGTCGTTCAAACGCTTATCTTCTTCTTCGCCGGCTCAGTTTCAGTTTGGGTCGTGAATAAATATGTGAATTTTAGTTTGGCACTAGTCGTAATGGTACTGTTTGCCTTGTTATTATATCGTTTCTTATTCAGAGCAGATAAGTATCCAATATATTTCTTACTGATTATTGGATTAATTATCGGTACACTCTTAGGCAGTTTTGTAACGTTTCTTCAAGTCATTATTAGTCCGACAGAGTATTTAAGTTTGCAAACGCTATTATTTGCGAATTTTATCAACGTCAAAAGCGAATTGCTGTATATCGCCATGTTTATTTTATTGCTGTCCTTTATTTATGGATACTTCATTCTCGATCAATTAGATGTCATGTCGCTCGGCCGGGAAAATGCGATGAATCTTGGCGTGGATTATGACGGAATGGTGTTAAAAGTGTTAATTTTATCGTCAGTCTTAATTGCTACATCTACTGCAATGGTTGGGCCTATCACATTCCTAGGATTAATCGTTGCCAATCTTGCTTATCAATTTTTAACGTCTTATAAGCACTCAGTCTTAATTTTGGGAGCGAGCTTAATTAGTGTCATTGCCTTGGTCGGCGGTCAATTCTTAGTCGAGCATATCTTTGAACTACGAACCACATTAAGTGTCATCATTAACTTTGTAGGTGGCTTATATTTTATTTACTTATTATTAAAAGAAAGTAGGGCATCAGGATGATTGAAATCAAAGGATTAACAAAAAGCTTTTTTAAAAAGCCTGTTGTAGAAGATGTATCGATCACAATTGAGCCAAGGACAATTACCTCATTTATCGGGCCAAACGGTGCCGGAAAATCTACACTTCTTTCAATGGTGAGTCGTTTACTAGAGGCTGATACAGGAGAAGTATTGCTAGATCAAAATGATGTGAAAAAGTGGAAATCAAATGAGTTTGCGAAACGAGTGTCTATCTTAAAGCAATCAAACCATATTAATGTTCGTCTGCGTGTGCGTGAGCTAGTTGCATTTGGACGCTATCCATATTCGAAGGGTCGTTTAAACCAAGAAGATAAAGCGTTTGTGGACCAAGCGATTGATTATATGAATCTAAGAGATTTACAAGATCGTTTTCTGGATGAATTATCAGGTGGTCAAAAGCAACGTGCATTTATTGCGATGGTCATTGCACAAAATACTGATTACATTTTGCTAGATGAACCGTTAAATAACCTGGATATGAAGCACTCTGTACAGATTATGAAAATTTTAAGAATGCTAGTAGATGATCTTGGCAAAACGGTCGTTATTGTTTTGCATGATATTAACTTTGCATCCTTCTATTCAGATCGGATTGTCGCACTGAAGGAAGGAAAACTTGTAAAAAATGGTCCGACGCATGAGGTTATCAGGCCGGATTCACTTAGGGAAATATATGAGATGGATATTCCTGTTCAAGAGCAGGATGGATGTCGTGTATGTGTCTACTTTAACTCCTATACTTCTGAAGCAAATTAAGTGAAATTCTTTTGTTCCAAGCAGGAATTATATCCTGGTTGGAATAATTTTTAAAATAGACTTTTTTCGTATAGATTGTTGCTTTCTCGTAAAAATCTCAGGAAGCCGGATTTTTACCTTAGTATCTAGCTTCTACTAAGCATAAAGAGAGTTGCTCTTTTCTAATCCAACCTCAATTTTCTTATAAAACCGGTTGTACCCAGAATATTCGTACTAAAAGAACCTTAAAATAAAATAAAAAATTCTTACAAATAGTATTGACAGACAGAAGGTACTATCTTACAATGATAATCGTTATCAGTGATAATGATTATCATTACCGAGTAGGGGAAATACATAAAAAAGTAGAGGAGAAACAAAAATGAAAAATAAGAAATTAGCTTTTGGACTTTTTGCTTTAGTACTTATGTTCATGCTTGCAGCTTGTGGTTCTGGTGAGAAGGCTTCAACAGAAGAGACAAAGGAAACAAGTGCTACAGCAGATCAATCTAAGAAAGAAGAAGCAGGTGGAGTTGAATATCCAATGACTGTAAAACCAACAATTGCTTCTGTTGATAGCGAAGATAAAGGAACAATCATGTTTGAAGATGTAACATTTGATAAAATGCCTGAAAAAATGGTGGTATTCGATTACGGATTCCTAGATACATTAGATGCTCTTGGAGTTGAAGGGGTTGCAGGTGTTGCAAAAGATTCTACATTACCATCACACCTTAAAAAATATGAAGCAGATGAGTATGCTAACATCGGTACACTAAAGGCTCCACTTCTTGAAGATATCGCAGAAATTGATCCGGATGTAATCTTCATTTCTGGTCGCCAATCACCATTCTATGAAGACTTAAAAGAAATTGCTCCTGTCGTATTTGTTGGAACTACACAGGAAGATTACTGGAATACATTCTTAGCATCTGTTGATACAGCTGCTAAAATGTTCGGCAAAGAAGCAAAAGCAGATGAATATATTGCTAAGTTTGATCAAGCATTTGAGGATATTAAAGCAGTAGCAGGCAACTATAAATCTTCCCTTGTAACAATGTACAACGAAGGGAACTTATCTGGTTTCGGTCCAGAATCTCGTTTCGGTTATGTGTATAACTTATACGGTTTCAAAATGGTATCTGGAGAAATCGTAGATTCAACAGACCATGGATCAAACTTCGGTTTCGAAGCAATTCTTGAATATAACCCAGAAGTATTATTTGTAATCGACCGTACAGCCGCAATCGGTGGTAAGTCAAATATCGCATCAGATATGGAAAATGACATTGTGAAAAAGACAGACGCATATAAAAACAAACGTATTATTTACTTAGATGGTGCTCTTTGGTACCTTGGTGGTGGCGGTATTCAATCTGAGCTAGCGAAGATTGAAGAAATTATTGATGAATTAAAATAATAAAAAAGTAGGCTGTTAGAAATCAGTAAAAACTGATTGTCTAACAGCCTTTTTATTTTAGGGCAGAATCGATAAAAAAGAATGCAAGAGTCATTCTTGCATTCATCACTTATGAGGGCATTGTTTCCATTGAATCATCTACAGAAAGCTTTTGACTTTCTCTTGACTCGTCACAATATAGAGTCGGTCTGATTCAGTTAACGGTTGATCAGCGCGTTTTGCAACGTCCATGTGCATGCCTACAGCAATGAGGGTAGCTCCTTGCTCAAACAGCTCCATGGCTGCATCTCTGTACGTATTCCAATGTGGCTTTCTTTTTATTTCATATAAATCCTCACCATATTGTTTGCTTAATAGCTGGTTGAAAATATTGCTCGACATTGGATTAATGGTCGCATTCGCGATTAAGCGTGAAACAGATTCATTGGATAGTATAAAATCATCCACTTTAACATGCTTAAATTTAGGTATATTGTCTTCCTTCATCACTTCAACAATTGTGTGTAGGTTCTTACCATGCTTTTCAGATAAAGATTCTACTGCTGTCGCAATCAATAATGATTTTCCGTCAGCAAGAGTTGGTTTATCGATGGAGTCATCAGAAAAAATAGCAATTCGTTTTGCTTCTAATATGTTTGCGCGAAGTAATGTTTTCTCCTCTGAAGGGTCTCCCGAAATGAAGTGAACATGCGGATGATCATACGGTATTCTTTCCAATGCTTCATCGACTAAAACAATATGACACTTCGGATCAGCTGTTAATACCTCATCTATCGCTTCTCTTGTCCGTTTTGACCAGTCAATGTATAGGTAGTGACCCTTTTTTTGATAATCCATTCTTCCTTCCTCCCGTGCATGCTTGTATTCAATAACCGAGCTTTGCATCTTTCCAATAAAGATTGTTAACAGCAAAATACCATATATAAAAAAGAACATCCCGATAATGCGGCCCAGCGTAGAGGTTGGATAATAGTCTCCATAACCGACTGTTGTTGCTGTTGTCATTGTGTACCAAAAGGCATCAAAAAAAGTAGGAAACGTATCGGGCTCTACCATGTGAAACAGACCAGCTGACAATGATAAAATGATAAATGTAAAAATAAAGACAGTGACAAAACGTAAATTCATCACCTGCTGCCAAAACCTTGCAAAGAAAAACAAACGAACTCCTCCTTACTTTTTTATTCCAATGGGTAGGAAATAACTCAAATTGTTTGTGATTTGATGGCCAACTCTAAAGCCAATGCTGCTGGCTGTACCGTTTAATAAAAAGCTACCTACCATAATATGACCTTCTGTTAATCCATTAACACTTTTAAAGGTAGTCTTCGGCAAATCAACATATTGCTGATAGACAGATAAGTAGTGCGTATAGCTTTTTTGTAATTCCTCTTCAACCATCACTCCACTACCATCAAAGATTTCAACCGTATCACCCTCGCGTCCAAAAATCGGCTTCTTTACAAACTTCCTTTTATCTTTCAAAAATGGTTCAGGCTCAAGGTAGGTTGGTAAAAAGTGCTTCTCAATCCAGCCATGTTCTTCTTCGGTAAAGAAGGGTGAACCCTCCTCATGCAGTCCCCATATGACAGACATGACCGCTTTATTTTGCAGAAGAAATGCACTTGGAGGATTAATCACTGCAAGCTTTTTGTCAGCTACTAAATCCATCAACTGCTGGCCGATTTTCTCATGTGTATCATTATCTTCATCTAATAGTAGGCTCTCAATCGGAAATGTTTGTCGATATAAGACATCAATTGGCTGACCATTGTTATCAAGCAATACCTCTCCTTTTACAATGGTTAACTCATGAAGTGGTACATATTTTGCTTCAAAACCAGATAGCTCCATTAAGTAAAGCAACGTATTTCGATCCTCTACATGGTCGAAATGCGAGGTAAACACAATATTAGGGAAGTGAGAGGTGTTAAGTAATTTGTAGGAATCCTTGATTGCCTGCTGCACGGCTTTCTTTAAAACCTCTTCTTCATACGCATTAGGATCTTCATACTGAAGCTCTTCACAAACTTTTCCGTTCATTTTAAATAGCTCATAGATAAAAGTAGGAGTATCTGCATTAAATTCTAGTAGTTTATGAGTACCATCAACGAAAACAGAATCAAAGCGTCCTATTACGGTTTCGGAGGTGATCCCAATTTGCCTCATAAATGAGATTGTTTCCTTCGGGTAGCCCATCTCTAAAAAGGTTTCTTCACCAATCGTTTCGGAACGAAGTAACTGCGCTGTTTTAAAGAAAAGTTGTCCCATCTTGTTTGCAAATTCTTTCGTTCCTTGTACAAACTCATCATCTACCAGGTGAACATCGTAAAGGCCATATTCCTGACCGTATAAATCTGCCCAAAATTCTGGAGATTGGTTGTAAAATGCTTCTCTTTTTTTTATATGTTCGTCTCTATTCAATAATCCCAACACCTTTGTTCGTCTAGTTACATTTATTATACATGATTCGCTTCTTTCGTTAGGTAAATAATGGTATGATTTGTGTATGAAAAAATGGGAGGAATCTATAGTGAAGACAATGGTGTATTACATACAATCAGGTACGTCGTATATCCCTTTTTATGAATATTCTACCTCTACAATCGAACAAGATGAAATATATGCCCGTCAGCTTTGTGAGTTTTTTATTAAGGATGGAAGAGAATATGAGTTATATTCAAATGAAATGGCTGGGGATGAAGAAGTATTAATTATTCAAGAAAAAGGGGCTGCTACAAAATTTTCTAATGAAAAAACGTATCCAACCGGAATTCATATGGAAATCCGTCAATACCGAAATATTGGGGAAATGACCCTTCTACATACGTACCAATTGAACACACACTGGGAGGCCATTCGTTATTTGCTAAAAGATGTCATTGAAGTCCCAGGCTATGGTCAAATGGTTAGAGATTCAGCAGAAATGGATGAAGACCGTAAATGCTATGTGGTCTATGTCACGAATATAACAGAGTAAAAACAACTGCCCCATTGCAAATGGGGCAGCTTTTTTCATTTAATACGTTAAGCAGGCTGCCACAATCCAACCTACTGATAAAGATAGAAGCAGTAAAAGAATACCGACAGCTTTATTGTCTTTTTCAATCGCTTCTGAAATGCTAAAACGAATGGTAATAAGTTCTGAAATAAAGAAGAATAATAATTGAGCGACAAGCCCAACTACACCCCAAATGATCATATCTAGTAATGATACAGAGTTGGTAATGGCTGAACCAAGAACGAAGGCAATACCTAGTAATTTACCTCCAAATGATAAAGCTGCAGCCTGGTTTCCTTTCCCAATTAACTCAAATTCTTTATGACGTGTAACGAAAACAATAATTAACATAGCAGCAATAAATACGCCAAGTGCCGTTAAAGCATAGACAGAAAAACTTTGTAACAAATTACCCATTTTCACTATTCCTCCTAACTATAATTTACGATTAACTTCCACTAAAGCTACTTCCACTTCCAAATCCTTTTCCACCTTGAAAGCTGGAGCTGCTTTTATAGCTCTTATAAGAAGGACTTGAATACAAGGCACTCTTATTTCGGAAAAAACCTCCACCATAGAAGTAGTGTCCATAATAACGGGATGAGTTGTCATCACATTCCCACACACCGTCACTATTATCCCATTCCCAGTCATCACAATCTGTGTCAGTAGGTGGTGCAGGACGATCTGCTTCATCGGAACAACCAACTAAGCTGCCGGCAACAACCGCTGCAGTAATACCTGCTAGAAGTCTCTTTGTTTTACTTTCCACACATAATCCCTCCTTTATCTGTCATGTAATACGTATGTAGTGTGAAATAGGATTCAAATTTTTTTCTTTTATCCAAGATTTACTAGGATCCACTAACTCCATCAAATGTATCATATAAGGAATATAAATAGAATATTCCTGTGAAATTTAATTACTGTTAGAATATGTTGAAACCTTTTAAGACTGGAAACGTATCACTATTAACTCAGTTTTGAAAGGAGAACTTCATTTGTCAAACATTTTTTTATTCTCACTTATTGTTGGTTTAGCAACAGCCATCATATTGTTGCCCTTTACAAATCAAAAGAAAAAAGAAAAAAACAAGTATATACAATCAGGTTTTATTACAATCATCCTTCTGATTATTCCTATCACCTTTGCATTCTATTATTTTACGAATCTTGATCGGAACTTCTCATCATTATGGATTTATGCCATTTTAGTGACCGGTGCAGGGGCACTCATTGCTACTGGTAAGGAACGAATGATAAAGGCATTTTTATTTATTGCATCGCTTTTTCTGGCAATCTATATGCTTTCTGCGACAGTATTTAATGCGAATGAAAAGTACGAAGTGGCAAAGATGGTGCAGAAGACAGAAATTACAGCATTTGATGATGCGTTAACACCTGCAAGTGTACCGCCTCAATTTGCCCGGAACAAAATGAGGAAAGCATTTGGTCAGGTTCCTAATACTAGTTATTACGAACTTGGAAACTTGCAAATTCAAAAGGTAAAGGGTGAGTTTGTCTATATCGCACCCGTTGAGTTCTCCGGCTTCTTTAAATGGGTAAATGGGGACAAAATACCAGGTTATTTTAGTTTAAGTGCTACTGATTCTTCTGCAAATCCAAAATTCATAAAAGCAGAAATGAATTATACACCTTCAGCTTATTTTCATAAAAATATTGAAAGAAAAATCCGAATGGAATACCCCGCATATATCTTTTATGGTGATCCACAGTTAGAGGTTGATGATGAAGGAACGCCACATTACATTCGTACCTTTGGTGAGTTTGTTTCTGCACGAAATGGATTTGTGGCAAAGGGTGTAGTCGTGGTGAATCCAGCAAGTGGTGCTGCGAAGTCCTATTCGTTATCAGATGCACCTGAGTTTTTAGACGGTGCCGTTTCTCCAGAAGCTGTAAGCCTGCAAAACAGTTACTTCGGGAACTATGTACACGGATTCTGGAACAGTATCTTCGGGAAAACAGATGTGAAGCATCCTTCTGATGAAGGGACAGAAGCAAATGTCAGTCCGATTTTTGATGAAGCAGGGGATATGTATTACTTTACCGACTTCTCAAGTCCTAAAGAGGGTGTCGATTCCATGTTAGGATACTCTCTAACAAATGGAAGAACCGGGAAAGCGACATACTATACGGGAAATTTAGAAGAATCGTATATGGATTCTGAAGGAGCATTGCAAATTATTGAAAAGAAGTTTATCGAGAAAAAATGGTATGGAGCAATGCCAATTTTATATAACTTCTATGGTGAAGCAAGCTGGTTAGCGCCAGTGCTAGATTCGAACGGATTTTTGCAAAATTACTTCATTGTATCAGCAGCAAATCCTGAAATCTCTGTATACGGAAACACACCAAATGATGCGTTGAAAAAGTACAAAACAGCACTTCAACGAGGAGGAAGTAAAGTAGAGGGCAGCTCTGATGCAGAGGAAAAGAAAACAAGTGGAACCATTGAGAGAGTATATAAGGAAAAGAGCGGTGATTACACAATCGTTTCGTTCATGTTAAATACTCGACAAAACTTTATCATCTCTTCTGAAAATGAGCCTCTTGTTATTTATTTGCAGGAAGGGGACTCTGTTCAAGTTCGTTATTCGGATACAGGTGAGGACTTCTTGCCTGTGAAGGAAATGACGATTGAAGGACTTGAATAAAACAGGACGCATGGTTAACTCCCATGCGTCTTTTTTTTTGTTAGTGGTAATTGACTCTAAAATCGGAACACAAATAAATTAGGTTCATGCGAATAAACTGCCAGATCTGGATTCATCCGTAAAGATTGCTCGAATAGTTAAATACCTCTACAGTCCATTCCTTACATCCACCAAATCAAATGAAGTCTCATGCTTTTCAAAGTCTTGATAAGATAATAAGTGGTTTTGTACTGTATGCTCTGTGAGGCTAAGAAGACCAATATTGTTTTTCGTTTCAATAATCGAGTCCGTGCTGGTGGATAAATATTTTATCGTCTCTTTCCAGTGATACAGAAGGGGTGTTTTCATATTTTCGTTTTGAAGCATCATTTGATAGTCACTCATGCAAAAGCGTTGAATGTTCTTCTTTTTCCGTTTCAGTGTGTTAATCCATATGGCACTTTTCATTAACATGCCCCAGATACCGGAGAAACTCATATTTTTAATCGGACTGCTCGTGAATTGAAGTATGGTTGCTTCTTCACCTGTCTGAGATTGGACGGTTGTTCTTAAAGAAGAAGCATAATGGACATCTCCAGAAAGAATGATACATGTACTTGGCTTCCACGTGAAAATATGATGCAGGAATTCACTAAATCCTTTTCCATTGTATTTCCAGGCTTCATAATCTAATGCATGATCTACGGGTACCCCGATTGCACGGAGTGGATATACATAGGAATTCAAGACGGATTCAATTAATCCAATCCCATACAAGGGAGTAGGGGAGGCAATAGCAAGAGGCTGCTTGCTTTTCCATCCACTTCTTACTAAGCTCTTCGTTAAATCATTCCATCCCTGGTCGCTTATGAGGATAGGACCACGTAAGCTTTCTTCTGTAATGGTTCCGATTTTGACAGGCTTTGGTATAAAATCATAATCCCGTCTTGTTCGTGTATCGAGAAATAATGTTTTTGGAACAGTGGGCGCAACAAAATGCCATGACTGAAAGTTAGTTAAAAGCTCCTTCCACTGGTAATAGGATGAAGAAGGAATCGTTCTTTGTTTAAAATACCGAATCATGGTTCGAAGAAAGCTTCCATCAAAATCCTCAGGCGAGTTTCCGAATCCTTGAAATGCCCAATAGGCAGCAAGGCCATTTGTAATCACATGACTCCCTAAAGGAGAATCAGCCACATTTTTTGCCCACTTTGCTGATAGATTCCAATCATCTGTAATGTCATGATCATCAAATATCATATAGGTTGGAGTATTGGCTAGTAATCTTCTTACATTTGTAAAACTTGAAATAGTCGATTGAATGTCATCCCATTGCTCATGATAACGTGCCTCGAGAGTTTGATGTTCTTTTAGTCTTTCAAAAGCACATTGCTCGGTGTTTGGGAACATATAATGTAGATTGTTAGTGGATATCTCCTCTTCAAAGGTCGGGTATAGATTGTTTGCCTGTAGATATTCCCATAAAGCAGGACCAAATGACAATAGATACATGGTGGCAAATTCACCGAACGTCATCAGGTGATTTTGTGCATGACTGGAGGTAAAGGAGCAAAAGTTTTTCATAATAAACTGTCTGCCGTTAATCTGATTAATACTTGTAGAAAAAGGTTCTTGATTTATACGCTCATCTAAATGGCTTAGCTTTTCTGTATTACCAATTAACGTTTTGCTTAAGTTTGTAATGATGGAGAATAACGGATCTGCTACATCATCTGCATAAATTTGATCTCCTAATAGAAATAAAGAATGTGGTCGTTTTTCTACATCAAGGTATGTTTCTTGAAGAAGAAGATCACCACTGACTAACGAATCTTCACCTTTGCCATGAAACTTTCTGCATGAGCCATAAAGTAATCTTGAGTTTTTACTACGATTAATAAAAAAGGATGGATAAAGGAGATCACCGTAAACGATTGAGTCAGGACTGTCAGGTGTAAGAAGCCCGAAATCACTTAAGTCTATAATGTTCGTTCCGTTATAAAACAACAGGTTATATCCTAGTAAAACATCAGTTGGATAGCTTTCGGTATCTGGTGATATTTTTACTAAATTCATATATACATTTGTACCTAATTGAACAGTTGTCACTTCACTGTGAGTGCTAAGTAATTGATAGGAATGAGTGGAATCTTCTTTTTGGTGAATGTGATAAATTTCACCCTTCATTTGAAGAGGGATACTTGTCGCCAACCAAATGTAAATGCCTGTTGTATCAACCTTACGCAGAATGGGACCTGAAAGAATAGTAGGAAGCTTCATATCGAAAAACACCACCAAATCAAAGTAGAATACAACATTGTATTCAGTGGGCACGACAAGCGTGAGGAGAATGGAAAAAGGCCAGCACCTTTAAAAGGTACTAGCCTTAGTTTGTTAGGAATTAAGCTTTAGCAGCTTGGATTTGTAGAGATACTTTAATTTGATCTCCAACAAGTACTCCACCAGTTTCTAATGCAGCATTCCAAGTTAACCCGTAGTCACTGCGGTTTAATTTACCTTCTGCACTGAAACCAACCTTCTCGTTACCCCATGGATCTTTTCCAGTTCCTTCGTACGTCACTGTAAATGTTTCTTGACGAGTTACACCGTGAAGTGAAAGATCACCTTTAACCTTATACTCATCTGCGTCTACCTTTTCAACGTTTGTAGAAGAGAAAGTCATTGTAGGGTACTTTTCCACTTCAAAGAAGTCAGCTGAACGTAAGTGGTTGTCACGATCTTCACTGCGAGTATCAACACTTGCTAATTCAACATTGAATTGAATAGAAGCTGTAGTTAAGTCTTGTGGATCTGCAGAGATTGTAGCAGAGAATTCATTAAAAGAACCCTTTACTTGTGCAATCATCATATGTCTTACTGAAAAATCTACACTGCTGTGACTTGCGTCTAATGCCCAATTTGATACTGTCATTGTGTATTACCTGCCTTTTTATTATTTTTAATTTGTATATCTCTAATTCGAGATATATGATTATGAGATAAATTATATGACAGTATTTTGGATACGTCAATGAAAAAGAAATATTTTATTTAAAGCTGTTTTCGTATAGATTGTTGCTTTCTCGTAAAAATCTCAGGAAGCCGGACTTTTACTAAGTATCTAGTTAGTACTATACATAAAGAGCCTTATATAATGACAAAGAAGTGAGGAAAGCAACCAGCAAAAGGCAATGTAACAGCATATCAAGAGCAGAAGTAAACCACTTAAAAGGAATGGGGGCCATGCCCCTATTCCTTTTAAGTGATAAAGCCTAATCAAGCATAGAATTAGTGAAAATAGATAGCTTATATGGTGGAGAATGTTTTACTATTAAGAAAAGGATAGATTAAGGAGGATTTATACATGGATCAATTGAAGAGCAAAATCATTGAGTATATAGACGAACTGAAGAATGATTTTTATGAAATTAGTAGGTACATAGGTAATAACCCGGAGTTAGGTCATGAAGAGTTTAAGGCTTGTAAGGTGTTATCTGATAAGCTGGAGCAACATGGATTTGAAGTAACAATTGGAACTTGTGATTTACAGACAGCGTTTACGGCTGTATATGATAGTGGAAAGCCTGGACCTTCGATTGGATTTATGGCAGAGTATGATGCACTTCCTGGTCTTGGGCATGCATGTGGTCACAATTTAATTGGTACGTTGGCTGTTGCATCTGGAATCGGGCTGAGCTCTGTTTTGGGTGAAACAGGAGGCATGGTAGTTGTCTATGGAACACCAGCTGAGGAGACACGTGGTGGGAAGGTCACAATGGCGGAAGCTGGAGTCTTCGATGAGTTAGATATTGCTATGATGGTTCATCCACTGGATCACTATCGAAAAAGTGGGAGCTCGCTTGCAATGGATGCCATTCAGTTTGAGTTTTTCGGCAAAGCTGCACATGCAGCTGCTGCCCCGCATGAAGGGATCAATGCACTGGATGCAGTCATCCAAACCTTTAATAGTATAAATGCTTTAAGACAACATGTGAAATCGGATGTAAGAATACATGGTATCATTCCAGAAGGTGGAAAAGCGGCAAACATTGTGCCTGACTATGCAGTTGCACAGTTTTACGTAAGAGCTTCAAGTCGCACATATGTAAACGAAGTAGTAGAAAAAGTGAAAGCATGTGCGCAGGCAGCTGGATTAGCAACAGGAGCTAAGCTAGAAATCTCCAATTATGAATTATCTTATGATGACATGATCACGAACGATCAACTTTCGAATGTGTTTACAGAAAATCTAATTGCACTTGGAGTTAATCCGAAAGAAATATATTCAAGTGAAGGAGATACAGGTTCACTTGATATGGGGAATGTCAGCCAAGTTGTGCCAGCCATACATCCATATGTTCAAATCACAACAGAAAAACATGCCTGCCATACTCCAGGGTTCCAACAAGCAGCAATGAGCGACATGGGCAGAGAAGGAATGATCCTGGGAGCAAAAACAATGGCACTCACTGCTTTGG
The DNA here is from genome assembly GCA_008364785.1 of Bacillus sp. BGMRC 2118. Lineage (GTDB taxonomy): Bacteria > Bacillota > Bacilli > Bacillales > SA4 > Bacillus_BS. Next base: position 44,770 of record VTTJ01000011.1, read on the forward strand.
ATGTACTAACAAATCCCGAGCTCCTGTCTAAAATTAAAGAAGAATTTCATAAAGCAAAAAAATAAATCAATCATTCTCTTAAAACTACGGCTAAAAACCGTAGTTTTTTTATTCGACAAAATTCGGGTGGTGCCTGGCACCACTCGAATTTTTTTTCATGAAATCTTCTAACTCTAGTAAAAGTTCGTTAATAGTTTCGTCATATACGCTAGGTAAGATAAGGACAAGGTTTAAGGCATTACATTCTTAGGAGGCAGATATGAAAGGGAATAGTGAAAAGAGGAGAAGAGGAAATGGTTTTATTGTTGCGGTGATGGCTGGTGTGATTAGCTCTTTCTTAACCTTGACGTTTGTTCCGTATTCTCAGGAGATGACAGCTGAGATGGAACAAAAGCTGGATGCAATCAGTGAAATAATACATCTAAACAAACGTTTGATTAAAGGTGAAGGGAGGTGAATTGAATGAAAAAGTCAAAATGGTTCGTCATATTATTATCTATTTTTCTAGTTCTGCTTGCAGGTTTTACAGTGTTTAAAGGTGTTGCTGAATTAGTGGTTGGAAATGGTATGCATCATGGCCAAGCATTCCGACAAGGACCACATGGAGGACCATTGCATCATCATAGAATGGCTCTAGTTGGAGGATATACGCTGTTCGGGTTATTTTCAATGATTGGACTATTATTCAAAATCGGTTTGATAATGGTAGGCTGGTTCCTATGGAAAAAATCCTCAGGAATGAAAAAGTGGGTCGGTGCGCTATTCGCTATTGTGGGGATATTCGCATTACTTCCTTGGTTTTTTGCACTTCCATTATGTGCACTGATTGGATATGTAATGATGAAAAAACAATACAGTAGCCCGATTGAAAATTTAGAAGTGGCAACGACAGCATCTGAAACGATGATTCTACCAAATATACAAACTGCAGACTACCTTGATCAATGGGAGCGCACAGTGAATAGGGAGGAAAAATAAAATGGGTATTTTTAAGAGAATGAAGTCAATGGTAACAGCAGATATACATCAAACTTTAGATAGATTTGAAGACCCGGTAAGTATGTTGAATCAATATTTACGAGAATTAGAGGAAGAAATTCAAAAGGCACAGGATGCTTTAGCCAAACAATTATATGTTGAAAGAAAATATGAATTGCTAGTAAAAGAATCAAAACTAGCAATCGAGAAAAGAAAGCGTCAAATTGACTTAGCCTTAGACAGAGGAGAAGAAGAAGTAGCAAGGCTGGCTGTTCAGGATAAGATTGTTCAAGAACAAAGATTGTCAGTCTATACTGAGCAATTTGAAACCATTAAGTCCCAAACCATAGTTCTAGTAGATCAAATAAAGCAGATTAAACAAAAATACGAAGAACTTCAAAATCGAAGACTTCTATTACTTTCAAGAGCCAATGTAGCAAAAGTCACAAACGAAGTAAACAAAGTGGTTGTATCTTTCAATCCAGAAAATGCACAAAGAGGCTTCAACAGAGTGGAAGAAGAAATAATAAAGCTCGAAGCTAAAGCTAACTCACATGTGTACTTGGCAACTACGAATCATTATCACTCGGAGTTTCTAGAAACAGAAGTAGAACAAGAATTAAAGAAACTGAAAGAACAAAGAGAACAAAAAGAAGAAATGGAGTAAAGATTATTCGACAAAATTCGGGTGGTGCCTGGCACCACTCGAATTTTTTTAATTCACCCAACTTTAACACCTTGTCCAAAGTATGTTCATAATTCGGTAATATTTACCCTTTAGGATAGTGGTATCAAATGAAATGGAGGAGAGTAAATGATGAGGTTGGTTAGGGAGCGTTGGGGTTTGGTAGTGGTTTCAGCTGTGATCGTGGTTGGAGTAATAGTATCAGTTCTGCTTACTACGAAAACGGAGGTAGTCGCGAAGGTTGGCAGTGATTCGATTAGTAAGGAAGAGTTATATGACGCAATGGTGATGCAGTATGGAGCGGATACGCTTGATAAGCTCATTTCTGACAGAATCATTGAGCTTGAAGTAAAAAAAGAAAAAGTAACGGCTACGGATGAAGAGGTGGGAGACGAACTACAATCATTAATTGAATCGTATGGAAGCGAGGAATCATTTAATGAAGCTTTGGCGACGAGTGGGTTATCTCTAAGTGATGCCAAGAAGGAGATTAAAACCTTTTTACTAACAGAAAAGCTGCTATCAGAACGTGTAACTGTATCAGATGAAGAAATTAAAACCTATTTTGAAGAAAATAAGGATGAGTTTGGACAGGCTGAGCAGGTTCAAGCTAGTCATATCTTAGTGGTGGATGAAAGCACAGCACAGGAAGTCCTTGCAAAGGTTAAGGCTGGGGAAGACTTTGCAACATTAGCTGAGGATTATTCTACTGACACTGCTACAGCTGAAACAGGCGGTGATTTAGGATATTTTGGTCGTGGGGAAATGACAACAGAATTCGATGAAGCAGCCTTTTCACTTAGCGTCGGTTCTGTAAGCGATCCGGTTAAAACCGAATACGGCTATCACATTATCAAGGTCACCGATAAGAAGGAAGCGAAGGAAGCAACGTTAGAAGAAAGCAAAGAAGAAATTAAAGAAACCCTTCTGGATGAAAAAATCTCTTCTGAATATACAGTTTGGCTGGAAGAGAAAATGAAGGACTATAACATTACAAATTCACTTTCTGATGAAAGTTAATCAATTGTTAAAGGTTACGTCATTCTTTGTTCATCATTTGTTCATATCTATTGGACATTCTTAACATGTAACAAAAAAACTATCGGAGGTAAGAAACATGAAAAAAAACATGATGACGTACACATTAGCCGGAGCAATCACGTTAGGATTAGTTGGAACAATTCCTGCATTAGCCCAATCAAATGAAGATAACTCGCAAGTTAGCGGGACTGAAGTGGTCAATGTCCAAAATGATCATCAGTTCGAACAAAAAAGAGGCTTCATAAAGAACGAAGCATTACTAAGTGCACAAGCAAAGAAATACGGAATTGAAACAGAAGGCAAAGAGACTAAGGTAGTAGCAGAAGAAATTCATGCAGCACAGCTTCAGGAAAAAGCAAAGATACTAGGAATTAAATCAGAAGGAAAAGAAAACAGAGTACTTGCACAGGAAATCCGTGAAGCAGAGCTAAAAAAAGAAGCAGAAGCATTAGGGATCCAGACAGATGGTACAGAATATGAAGCATTAGCTCAGGAAGTGTTTGAAGCAAAAGTAACGAAACAAGCAAAAGAACTCGGAATTACAACAGAAGAAAAAGAACTTCGTGATCTCGCGAAGGAAGTTAAAGAGGCACAAGTAAAGAAGGAAGCAAAAGAGCTAGGCATTGATACAACGAACAAAGAACTCCGAGACCTTGCTAGAGAAGTACATGACAAAAAAGTCGTACAAGCAGCTGAAAAAATAGGTATTGATACAACGAATAAAGATACTCATGAGCTAATGGAAGAAATCATGACAAATCACGCAGACAAGGCTGAAGAACTGGGGTTATTACCAAACAAAGATAAGTTCTTTAAAGGTGGCCACCACGGTAAGGGCTTTAAGTCAAAGCCTATGGACTCAACAGAAGATGACAATACCCTTTAATCCTTTAATGTAAAAGGAAGACAAACTATGATAAAATCCTCGGATATAGACGTTCTGAGGATTTTACCCTCCTGACAACATCTTATCAAGAAAATGTATCCTCTAAATATTACTCCCTGAAAGGTTGATCCTACTTGCGAATATTAGTCATAGAAGATAATGAGAGCGTATGCTCCATGTTAGAAATGTTTTTCAGTAAAGAAAATATAGAAGGTAAATTTGTTCACGACGGCCTTGAAGGGTACGAAGTATTTAAAAGCGGAACATGGGATGTGTTAATCATTGATTGGATGCTTCCTGGTATGGATGGCGTATCGCTATGCCGGAAAATAAGAAATGATGAAAGCCTGGTTCCCATTATCATGCTGACGGCAAAGGATACCGAATCCGATCAGGTGTTAGGTCTTGAAATGGGAGCCGATGATTACGTAACAAAGCCGTTTAGCCCACTTGCGTTAATGGCAAGAATAAAGGCTGTCACTCGTAGATATAAACAGGAAGTCACAAACACGGTCCAATCAACAGATTATGTCACGACAGAATTTATAAAAATCAGTAAAGATACAAGAGAAGTCTTATTATATGGTGAGCCATTAACAAATCTGACTCCAAAAGAATTTGACTTATTATATTACTTTATCCAACATCCGAAACAAGTTTTCTCTAGAGATCAATTACTAGAAAGAGTATGGGGGTATGATTTTTACGGTGATGAACGTACAGTAGATGTACATATAAAAAGGCTGCGTAATAAAATTGGAAGCCCAAAACAGCCGTTTCTTCATACCGTCTGGGGAGTCGGATATAAATTTGATGATACGGCGGCAGAATCATGAAAATCAAATACCTTTATCAATTACTTGCCAGCCATCTTAGTCTATTAATAATCGCTTTTCTTGTGCTAAGCCTACTATTTTCTCACTATATTGAAGAGCTGGTCTTTCAAAATAAAGTAGATGAACTAACAGCTTTTGGAGAGAAGATTTTAAATGACAGTACAGGATTGCCGTTTAAAGGTGGAGAACGGCAGCTGAGTCAGTATAGTGAGCTTTTGCGGGCACGCCAAACAGAGTTTATTGTGTTTAATGATCAAGCAAAGGTTGTGTATTCTAGAGGAAACATTCATCCTGAACTAAGATTGCACCAGAAGGAATGGGAGAAGTTGCAGACAGGAGAATTCATTAAATTAAAGAAAGATATTGGGAGATTTGGAGAGGATGTTTCCCTCGTGGCGTTACCATCTATACAAGGTGGAAAATTAGCAGGTGGAATCTTACTACTATCCCCAATTAGTGGAACGAGAGAGGTCATCGGAGATATCAATCAATATTTACTGTATACTGTACTTATATCGTTATCCATTTCTTTTATGGTGAGTTATGTTCTTTCTAAGCTTCACGTCAAACGCATTCAGCGAATACGAGAAGCAACATCGATGATTGCATCAGGCAATTATGATGTGCATATGCCAGCTTCAAACTTTGATGAAATTAGTGAATTAGCAAAAGATTTTAACCGTATGGCTGAAAGACTAAAAATGTCAAATGAAGAAATAGAAAGCTTGGAAAATCGTAGACGAAACTTTATGGCAGATGTGTCACATGAATTAAGAACACCCTTAACCACGATAAGCGGAGTTATTGAGGGACTCAGAAACAACATGATTCGTGAGGAACAACGTGAAAATGGATTTGACTTAATTAGTAAAGAATCGAAAAGGTTAATACGTCTCGTCAATGAAAATCTTGATTATGAAAAAATAAGATCCAATCAAATTGAAATCAATAAAGTAGAGATACAATTAAGTGAGGTTCTGGAAATTCTCCAAGACCAATTATCCATACAAGCCGAGGAAAAAGGAAATCAAATTCATCTATCAGTAGAGTCATCCATCTATGTTTTTGCCGATTATGATCGACTCATTCAAATGATCATGAACATTGTTCGAAATAGTATCCAATTTACGGATAACGGTCATATTTGGTTAAGAGGAAAAACAAGCTCTGCAGAAACCATTATAGAGATTGAGGATACAGGAATTGGAATAGATTCCGAGCAAATAGAAATGATTTGGCACCGTTTTTACAAAGCAGATTTATCTAGATCAAATAACCCGTACGGAGAGTTTGGACTAGGACTTTCCATTGTGAAAAAGCTCGTCGAACTTCATAACGGACGTATTGAAGTACAAAGTGAAAAGAATGTAGGAACTCTGTTTACAATTTATTTACCACATAAGAATTGAATAAGTAGAAAAGCTGAGGCATTTTGTACACTATTTGATAGGTCAAGTGCCTTTTTATTGAGGTAACACATATACTGTAGGGTCACAAACCTGGAGGGAAACACATGAAATCATATGAACAACTTGCAGCAAGTGTTGTGTTTTCACGAAAAGGTGACACCATGTCACTACTCGCTAAAGACCCTTCCTTACAATACGTTGGAGAAGGAAGAAGTGCCTTTGTATTTAAAATAAAACATACGCAAAAAGTGATAAAAGTGTTCTTTCCTGAATGTATAGTCATAGCGAAGGAAGAGGCAGAGATATATAGACAGTTAAATGATATATCCTACTTTCCTACCTTACATGCAGAGGGTCATAATTATATTGTCATAGATTATATTGAAGGAATGACACTATTTACTTGCTTAACAAAAGGAAAACGAATTACCAAGTGGCATATTGACGAGATTGACACAGCGTTGAAACTGGCTAGTGATAAAGGTCTGAATCCGTCAGATATCCATTTACGAAATATATTTATTACAAAAGATGAAAAAATCATGCTCATTGATGTAGCTCGTTTTAGACAAAGAAAACAATGCAGCCAATGGCAGGATTTAAAATTAGCGTATTCAAACTATTATTCACATAACCTATTTCCAAAACAAATTCCTGCGTTCATTCTAAATAAGATCGCAGCGCTATATAAAAAGAACTATTTTACGTTTCTTACAGGAAGAAGTGCTAATATTTAGCACTTTTTTGTTATTTTATGCATGTTTTTCTTCCATTTAACAAATCATTCTAACTAGAGGTATGAATAAAGGAGGAAAAATAATGAAAAAGTTTATGACAATCGTTGCCATGATGCTTGTGGCAGTAACCATTACATGTTCAACTGCAACAGCAAATACAAATCCAAAGGAGCAAGCTCCAAAAGTTACGCTCACAGCCGAGCAAAAGGAAGAGTTAGCGAAGCTGCATCAAGATGTATATGAAAAGAAAAAAGAAGTTGTATTAAAGTATGTAGAGTATGGTGTGTTTTCAGAGGAAAAAGGAAATATGATTCTTGAAAAAATGGAACTACATATGAAGGAACTAGAGGAGAATAACTATATTCCGAAGTGGGATCGCCATAAACATCCTCGTCACAAATAAAGAAGGAAGAGCTGTTAGGGGAACCTAACAGCTTTTTTGGGAAGCATGGGGACGGTTCTTCTGCTTCCTAAGGAAGCAATAGAACCGTCCCCATGCTTCCTTTTGATTATTTTTGATTGGTATTGATAGAAAATGGTTGAAAGTTGTAAGGGATTTCATTATGATGGTATCAAGGTCACACATTGATTTTTGAAGGAGGTGGTCAGGTGCTCACACCTGAGAGGCATCGTGTTATCTTGGAATTGTTAGAATTGAGACATGTAATTAAATTGCAGGAGTTAGTGGAAGCAACGAATACATCGGAATCTACAATTCGTCGTGATTTAGATCAACTTGAAAAAGAGAAGAAATTAAAGCGAGTTCATGGAGGAGCTTCCCTGCTTATGCAAAAGGGTGAGGAGCTAAGCGTTTCAGAAAAATCCACCAAAAACCTTCAAGAAAAAGAGCGAATTGCACGTTACGCGGCAAGTTTGATTCATGATGGTGATTGTATATATCTTGATGCAGGAACAACTGTATTCCAAATGATCCCTCATATAAAGGCAAAAGATATCAAGGTTGTAACCAATGGATTAACACACCTTGAAGCGTTATTGGATCAAAATATTACAACCTTTTTAATAGGTGGATATATAAAGAAAACAACAAAGGCATTAGTTGGTGCCGGAGCAATGAATGGATTGAAGGCCTTTCGCTTTGATAAATCCTTCATTGGCGTTAACGGTATTCACCTTGAATATGGTTTTACGACTCCAGATCCTGAAGAGGCGACGATTAAAGAACTTGCCATTCATCTTGGTCAAAAAACATATGTGCTGGCAGATCATACAAAATTTAATGAAGTCACCTTTGCAAAAGTTGCAAACTTGAATGAAGCGACTATTTTAACAAATGATATAGATGCAGAAATACTTTCAGAGTATAAAAGTAAAACATCAATAGAGGTTGTGACAGCATGATATACACTTGTACATTAAATCCTTCGATTGACTATTTAGTGACAGTGCAGGACGTTAAACTTGGAGCTTTAAATCGTACAAATGAAACAGCGTTTTATCCAGGTGGTAAAGGCATCAATGTTTCCCGTGTACTGAAGCGGCTAGGTGTTGATAGTGTTGCCTTAGGTTTTGTAGGTGGATTCACAGGTGACTATATAAACCAGTATCTACAAACTGAGTCCATTTCCACTTCATTTATACAACATGAGGAACCAACAAGAATTAACATTAAATTAAAAGGAAATGAAGAGACAGAAATTAATGGAAGCGGGGCATACATCTCAAAAGAGCAGCAAGAAGCCTTGTACAAACAAGTTTCTGCCCTTACAGAACATGACTATTTTGTTTTGGCTGGGAGCTTTCCACCTTCTGTATCACTCGATTTTTTTAAATCTCTTGCCTCAAGTTGTGAAGAAAAAAGAATTCCCTTAGTTGCGGATGTATCAGGTGAAGCACTACGTGAAGTCCTGCAATATAAGCCGTTCCTCATTAAACCTAATCATCATGAGCTAGGAGATCTTGTTGAGGCAAAAATTGAAACAAAGCAGGATGCCATTAAATACGGCAAAAAGCTACTTGAAAAAGGTCCTCAGAATATCATCATTTCAATGGGGGGGCAAGGGGCTGTATTTGTAAATGATGAGATGGTCGTTTCGGCACAAGTTCCAAAAGGTGAAGTGAAAAATTCCGTAGGAGCAGGTGACTCAACTGTTGCAGGCTTTTTAGCAGCCCTTACTTTAGGAGATTCTCTTGAAACTGCTTTTCGTTTCGGTGTAGCTTCCGGAACAGCCACAGCATTTTCAACCGACTTATGTGAGAAGAAAGATGTGGAGAAAATCGTGCCACAAATTGAAATAGAAGTAGTGAAATAAGGGGGAAAGATAATGAAAATCACAGAACTTTTAAGAGAAGATACGATCCTCTTAAATCTACAGTCAAAAACGAAAGCAGATGTCATTCAGGAATTAGTAGATAAATTAGACGCTGCTGGTCGATTAAACGATAAAGAAAAATATAAAGAAGCCATTTTAGCACGTGAAGCCCAAAGTACCACAGGGATTGGTGAAGGAATTGCGATACCGCATGCAAAGACAAATGCTGTAAAGGTTCCGGCTATTGCATTTGGTCGTTCAAAAGAGGGCATTGATTATGAAGCGTTAGATGGAGCGCCCAGTCATTTATTCTTTATGATTGCAGCTAGTGAAGGAGCAAATAATGAGCATCTAGAAACACTATCTCGTCTATCCTCGTTCTTAATGGATCCAGCATTCCGTTTGAAAATTGAATCTGCTGTAACGGCAGGAGATGTGATGAGAGCCATTGACGAAAAAGAGGCAGCAGATGAGCCTGATGACAAGCCTGTATCAAAAGGTTCTGAGTTAATCCTAGCTGTTACGGCATGTCCAACAGGAATTGCTCATACGTATATGGCGGCAGATTCCTTAAAAGCAAAGGCTAAGGAAATGGGTCTTGATATTAAAGTACAAACAAATGGTTCAAGCGGAGTGAAGAACCGTTTAACGTCTGACGAAATTGAACGAGCGACAGCTATTATCGTGGCAGCCGATACGAAGGTAGATTTAACACCGTTTAAAGGAAAGCCTGTTTTACAAGTTCCAGTAACGCAAGCAATTCGTAAACCGGATGAGCTATTAAACAAAGCAGCTAGCGGTGATGCACCTGTTTTACAGGGTTCCTCGGAAGAAAAAGAAAATGAAGGAGGAGAGCGCTCTGAGCGTTCAGGCTTCTACAAGCACTTAATGAATGGTGTATCAAACATGCTTCCATTTGTTGTAGGTGGAGGAATTCTAATTGCTCTTTCATTTTTCTTCGGTATTAAAGCAGGGGATCCAAATGATCCATCCTATCATCCTATTGCCGGTGCATTAAGCACAATTGGTGGTGGTAATGCATTCAAATTAATGATTCCAGTACTAGCCGGTTTTATAGCGATGAGTATTGCGGATAGACCAGGATTTGCTCCAGGTATGGTCGGCGGATTTATGGCTGCTACAGGGGGCGCAGGATTTTTAGGTGGTCTAATCGCTGGTTTCTTAGCCGGATATTTAGTGATTGCACTTAAGAAGGCATTCTCAGGTCTACCTCAGTCATTAGAAGGTATTAAGCCAGTATTACTATATCCTCTTTTCGGTATACTGTTAACTGGTTTACTCATGATGTTCGTCATTATTGAGCCTGTCCGTGCTTTAAATGAAGGACTTACCGGTTGGTTGCAAGGTCTTGGTACAGGTAACTTGGTGCTAATGGGACTACTTCTAGGTGGTATGATGGCCGTTGATATGGGTGGGCCAATTAATAAGGCTGCATTTACGTTTGGTATAGCGATGATTGACGCGGGTAACTTTGCTCCACATGCGGCGATTATGGCAGGGGGAATGGTTCCTCCATTAGGGCTTGCACTGGCTACTACATTATTTAAAAGAAAGTTCACGCAAGCAGAACGTGATGCAGGAAAGACAAACTATATTATGGGTGCTTCCTTTATAACAGAAGGTGCAATTCCATTTGCAGCAGCCGATCCAGGGAGAGTCATTCCATCTATCATCGTTGGTTCTGCACTAGCTGGAGCCCTATCTATGCTGTTTGGAATTGGATTACCTGCCCCGCACGGTGGTTTATTTGTATTCTGGACGGTAAATGGAAATCCATTTTTATATTTGTTAGCCATTGCAATTGGTTCACTTGTGACAGCACTTATGGTTGGTTTTTGGAAGAAAGAAGCAAAGTAGAAACAGAGTAGACTTTGCCTTTCATACATTTGAAAGGCAAAGTTTTTTACGTCGTTAGATGAATAGCATTTCATGCTTTGCGTTAAACTTTGTCATAGATTGAATAAACGAATAAAAGGAGAATGAACATGGCAGAAAAAACATTTACAATTACAAGTGATTCTGGGCTACATGCAAGACCTGCAACAGTACTCGTGCAAACGGTTGGAAGATTTGATAGTGAGGTTAACTTATCATATAACGGTAGAACGGTAAACTTAAAATCCATTATGGGTGTTATGTCATTAGGTGTACCAAAGGGTGGCCAAATTACAGTATCTGCAGAAGGATCTGACGCAGAGGCTGCTATTACGGCTGTTGAGGAAGCGATGAAAAAAGAAGGTTTAGGAGAATAAAGATGAATCAGTTATCAGGAATTGCTGCATCTAGTGGAATTGCGATAGCAAAAGCCTACAAACTGGAGCATCCAAATTTGGAAGTAGAAAGATATGAAGTAAGTGATATAGAGTCTGAACTGGCTCGTCTGGAAACAGCACTTCATAAATCAAACTCCGATTTAGAAAAGATTAAAGAAATGGCGAACGTACAGCTTGGTGAGGACAAGGCAGCAATTTTTGCTGCCCATCTTTTAGTTTTAAGTGACCCTGAGCTCATCAATCCTATTAAGGATAAAATAAAAAATGATAAAGTAAATGCAGAATTCGCTCTTCAAGAAGTCTCTTCCATGTTTGTTCAAATGTTTGAGCAAATGGATAACGAATATATGAAGGAACGCGCTGCAGATATACGGGATGTAACGAAACGTGTTTTAGGCTACTTAGTAGGAGTAAGCATTCCAAACTTAAGCTTAATTTCAGAAGAAGTCATTATTGTGACAGAAGATTTAACACCATCCGATACAGCGCAGCTTAATCGAAACTATGTCAAAGGATTCACAACAGACATAGGTGGAAGAACTTCTCACTCGGCAATTATGGCGAGATCCATGGAAATACCTGCAGTTGTCGGAACAAAGGCTGTAACATCTTCTATTCAAAATGGTGATATGCTCATCGTTGATGGATTAAATGGACTAGTCATAGTTAATCCGACTGAAGAAGAGTTGGCAACATACAAACAAAAACAAAATGACTTTCAGAAACAAAAAGAAGAGTGGGCGAAGTTGAAATCAGAACAAACACTCTCGAAGGATGGACAACATGTAGAGTTAGCTGCAAACATTGGAACACCAGAGGATGTTCAAGGTGTATTAAGCAATGGTGCGGAAGGAATTGGTTTGTATCGCACAGAGTTTCTTTACATGGGACGTGACTCACTCCCAACAGAAGAAGAGCAATTTGATGCATATAAGAAAGTACTAGAGCGTATGGAAGGAAAGCCTGTAGTCGTTCGTACACTTGATATCGGAGGAGACAAGGAACTTCCATATATGCATCTTCCAAAGGAAATGAATCCATTTTTAGGGTATCGTGCCATTCGTTTGTGTTTGGATGAACAAAACATTTTCAGAACTCAGCTTCGCGCATTACTGCGTGCAAGTAGGTACGGTAACTTACGAGTGATGTTTCCGATGATTGCCACAGTCGAGGAATTTAGACAATCAAAAGCGATTCTATTAGAGGAAAAAGAGAAGCTCAAGCAAGAAGGGATAACAGTATCAGACGAAATAGAAATTGGAATGATGATAGAAATTCCTTCAGCTGCAATCATTGCTGACCAATTTGCAAAGGAAGTAGATTTCTTTAGCATTGGGACAAATGATCTTATTCAATATACGATGGCAGCCGATCGCATGAATGAACGAGTTTCGTATTTGTATCAGCCCTATCACCCAGCTATTTTACGATTAATTAATATGGTAGTTGAAGCAGCACATAAAGAAGGAAAATGGGCAGGGATGTGCGGGGAAATGGCAGGGGAAAGAACAGCTACTCCAATCCTACTTGCATTAGGATTAGATGAACTTTCAATGAGCGCTTCATCGGTATTACCGATACGTTCCAGTATTAAAAACCTTTCAGTAGAGGAGCTATCGAAGCTGAAGGACAGAGTACTATCGAGCTCAACGGCAGATGAAGTTCTTGCAATTATGAGTGAAATACAATAGCTAGTTCAGAAGAGAAACGTATCCATACGAAGTGAACCTAAAAGGCTTTTAGGAACACGGTGTTGGATACGTTTTTTTATTATAGGTGTTTATTCAATGGTCACCTTGTCTTGAACTATTTTCCGTACTTAGCTTGAAACTCCTCATCAGATTTAACGAGATAAAGAATTCCTTCAATGAGACCAATAATTCCTGGAATACCCGTCCAAGAGAAGATGATGTATACAATGCCCATACCTATTTTACCTAAATAAAATTTATGGATTCCTAAGCTGCCTAGAAGTATACCAAGAATACCGGCTACAATTCTGCTTTTCAATGTAATCACACCCCCTGTTTGATGTATAGTGCTCTGCTTTTATACGTTTCCCATTACAGTGAACGATTAAGCATAAAACACATAAACCGAGTTAACCTATGAGTAGGGAAAGAAGGGATGATGTTGAAAAAATCAGGATTTAGTCAATTGCCGCGTCCTTTAAAGATCTTGTTATTAGGCGTTTTGCTCTCTCATCTAGCGTACTATATCGTATTACCGCTTTTACCAATTATATTAAAGGTGTTAAAAGGATTAACAATTGCTCAAATTGGAACTGTTTTAGCTGTAAGCTCCTTTTCGTATCAGGGAGGAAGCATACTTGGTGGATTTATAGCGGATAAGGTAGGAAGAAGACTAATTATCACAGTAGGAGCTCTTATCAAAGGGGCAGCACTTGCTAGCTTTGCTATAGTTACTGATTTTTCCCTCCTTCTATTTGTGGCATTTTTAAATGGAATAGGTGGTGGATTAAACTCACCATCTACAAAGGCTGCGATTGCTGCGTTAGCCTCTGAAGGAGATCATAAAACGACGGTATTTTCGCTGCGAGGTATTGCTGCGAACATTGGTGTCGGAAGTGCAGGTTTATTAACGTACTTTTTAATAGGAGAGGAATCTGTCGTAGTATTTTATATATCGGCTGCATTATTTGTAGTCCTTGCCATTATTAGTTGGCTATTCGTTCCGGCTAACTGCAATGAAGGAGATTGTGAAGAATTATCACTAAGAACATACAGGGACGTATTTAAAAATCGTGCTTTCGTCTTATATTCCATCGTAAGTATTTTTGTTTGGGGATTATATGCACAGTTTGCATTAGCAGTACCGTTACGGGCAGAGTCATTTATGAAGAATCCGACGGCGGTTTCCCTCATATGGACATTTAACAGCATATTGGTGGTGTTGCTGCAAACAACTATAACAAATCGAGTGATTAAGAAATTAAATCCAATGAATGCACTGGCTCTTGGAACATTGTTTATTGGAGCAGGTATTAGCAGTCTTTACTTCGCTAATCACTTCGCCGTATTACTGATGTGTGGAATTATTTTTGTTATTGGCGAAATGATTATCATGCCGACGATTGATGTGACCATTACTCGTCTTGGTACAACTCAATTAATTGGCACGTATTTCGGCCTTGCTAATTTCGTGTTTGGATTAGGAGAGGGATTAGGTAATTTTGGAGGATCCAGGCTGCTGAGTCTCGGAATTCAAACCTACTTACCTTGGATTTCCTACTTTACACTTGCTGTTCTAATCTCCCTCATTATCTACATCATCCGTAACCAACGTACGATGAAGAATGTATTTTAATTTAGGCTCTTTTCTAACACTTTAAAGGAGTGGGGGACAGGCCCCCACTCCTTTAAAGTGTTAAAGTCATACGCTTAAATAAAAAGCCAGGGTTCGTAACCCTGACTTTGAATTTTATTTTTTTAATAAGTGTTTTTCTAAATCATTTAAGAATAGGTTTGCAGCAATAACACCACCTGCTGTGTTCCATATGGTATCATCTACTTTGTACACGTTACCGGCTTTTGCTACTTCCAGGTTCTTAAATAAAGGATCATTTATCCATTCTTGTTCATTTTTAGTAGCTGCTCCGTCACCAGTGTCATATGTGAAGTAGAACAAAATGTCACCTTCCATTGCAGGAATACGCTCTTTTGTTGCCTTTTCCATAAAATCAGCTACGTCTTGTTCCACTGGACGTTTAAGACCAATTTCTTCTAGGATTACGCCTGAGAATGAGTCCTTATGATAAATACGTGCATGGTCTGCCATGAAACGGACGATTGATACTTCAGTATTGATTTTGTCACCTAAGTTCGTTTGAAGCTCTTTAATTCTAGTTTCATAGTCGGCAAGAACCTTCTCGCCTTCTTCGACTTTATTCAATGCCTTAGCATATAGTTCAAAGTTTAGCTTCCAATTTCCTCGTAAATCTTCAGCGAATACAGTAGGTGCAATTGCATTTAATTGCTCATACACTGCTTCTTGGCGCATTTTGTTACCGATAATTAAATCTGGCTCTAAAGCGGCAATTGCTTCAACGTTTACTTCACTTTCAGTTCCAACAGGTGTAACATCCTTCATGTCATCCGTAATGTGGTCATACCAAGGATCACCAGTCCAAGAGTTAACTGCACCAACCGGGGTAACTCCCATTGCAAGTAGTGCTTCAGTACCTTCATTTGTTAAAATAACAACTTTCTTTGCTTCTGAAGGAACTTCGGATGTTCCCATAGCATGTTCAACTGTAATTGTTTTTGCTTCCTCAGTCTTTGGTGCCGCGTCTTTTGATTCTTCTTTCTTTTCTTCGCTACTGCCGCAACCAGACATAACTATCAGGAAAGTCAGTAATAAGCCAAGTGTTAGAAAAGATTTTTTGTAAGTAGAAAACATGAAGATCCCCCTAATAAGGTATTATTTTTTTGTTATGAGTGATAATGATTTTCATTTCGATAATAAAGCCTTTTCATACAAGTGTCAATATGTAAATGAAAATGATTTTCATTAACGTTGACAGTATATTCAAACTCAAATAGACTATATATATAAAGTAAGTAAAAATCATTCTCATTTAACAGTTTTAGGGAGTCATACAATGTTATTAAAAACAAACCGTGCAAGATTAATAGGTTTATTTCTAGGAATAATACTTTTTATCGGTACCATTTGTGCCAGTGTATTGTTAGGGTATACACAAACCACCTGGAAAATGGCAATCGATGCCTATATAAATTTTAATGGAAGTAACGAGCATATCATTATCCAAACAACACGGGTTCCGAGAGCTCTTATTGCTGCAGCTGTTGGTGCTAGCTTAGCAATTGCAGGAGCGATTATGCAGGCTTTATCGAAGAATCCTCTTGCTTCACCAGGTATAATGGGAGTCAACGCTGGAGCCGGATTCTTCGTCGTTCTTTCGGTAACATTTTTTGCACAAGCATCATTAAATCAACTAACATGGAGTGCTTTCTTAGGAGCTGCCGTAGCTGCATTTACCGTCTACTTTTTAGGATCATTAGGTAGAGAAGGGCTGACACCAATGAAGCTGACTCTTGCTGGTGCCGCAATGGCTGCCTTCTTCTCGTCCTTTACTCAGGGGCTTCTTGTTGTAAATGAAAAAGCCCTGGAGGAAGTATTATTTTGGTTAGCTGGATCAGTCCAAGGTCGTGACCTGGATATTTTACTGTCTGTATTACCTTATTTAATTGTTGCATGGATTGGATCACAGTTATTAGCCAATTCGATTAATGTGTTGTCTATGGGAGATGACGTGGCAAAAGGGCTTGGCCAAAAAACAGTGCTCATCAAATTATTGAGTGCTATAGTGGTCGTTTTATTAGCAGGCGGAGCAGTTGCAATCGCAGGACCTATTGGTTTTATTGGGATTGTCATTCCTCACCTAGCACGGTCGCTCGTGGGAATTGATCACCGCTGGATTATTCCGTATTGTGGTTTATTAGGTGGTATTCTTTTACTAGTAGCAGATATTGGAGCTAGATATGTGATTATGCCGGAAGAAGTACCGGTTGGTGTGATGACAGCCATCATTGGAACTCCATTCTTTATTTATATCGCACGCAGGAGGATGGCAGGATGAAGAAATATCGTACATTCCGGCTACCAAAAGAGACTGTTTCTTTTTTAGTTGATAAAAAAGCAATCACAATCATTACAACCTTATTTATAGCTGTAGTAGCGATGATGATTGTTAGTACAGGAATGGGAGATATGAAGCTATCTCCAGTTCAAGTCATCCAAGCACTATTTGGAAACGGAACGAGAATGGAAAATTTAGTAGTGACTTCATTCCGCTTACCACGAATTTTAATTGCCTTATTTGTAGGAATTTCATTAGCAGTAGCAGGTGCCGTACTCCAAGGACTCATTCGAAATCCGTTAGCTTCTCCTGATATTATTGGAGTAACAGGCGGTGCATCTGTGGCAGTTGTTGCATTTTTAGCTGTGTATTCTAACACGAGTAACTCTTTAACAATCAGTATAAAATGGCTGCCAGTCGGTGCGTTCATCGGGGC
The DNA here is from genome assembly GCA_008364785.1 of Bacillus sp. BGMRC 2118. Taxonomy (GTDB): domain Bacteria; phylum Bacillota; class Bacilli; order Bacillales; family SA4; genus Bacillus_BS. The sequence goes on from VTTJ01000011.1 coordinate 61,968, forward strand.
AACGATTGTGGCTTTACTTGTGTATTTCCTTTCTTGGAAAAATGGAGTATCACCAATAAGACTTGTGTTAATTGGGATCGGAATCTCTTCACTCACTCAAGCAGTCACAACCTTATTAATGGTACTAGGTCCAATACACCAGGCAAGCCAAGCGAATATCTGGCTAACAGGTACCGTGTATGGCTCAACTTGGGAGAATGTAAGTATACTTTTTCCATGGACATGTGCTCTTCTCATCATTACAATGGTGATGGCAAGACGTTTAAATGTACAGGAACTGGGAGACGAATTAGCGACAAGCGTCGGAAGTTCAGTTCAACGTCAGCGGTTTACGTTATTGTTAATTGCGACAGGATTAACTGGTGGAGCAGTAGCCTTTGGTGGTGCAATCGGATTCGTTGGATTAATGGCGCCCCATATTGCTCGTAAGCTGGTTGGCTCTTCATTTGGAGTGCTGATTCCTGTTTCAGGACTGATTGGAGCATTGCTTGTCATCATAGCTGATTTAATCGGTAGAACCGTTTTCGCACCTATTGAAGTTCCAGCAGGAGTATTTACTGCCGCAATCGGAGCACCATATTTTGTTTATTTACTATATAAAAGTCGAAATGCTTAAAAATAGATAATTATAAAAGATTAGCAATCTGAACTAAGGAGTGGATGATATGAGCGCAATTCGTACGGAAGCACTAACATTGTCATATGGTGACAGTATCATCATAAATGAATTAGATTTACAAATTCCTAAAGGTGAAATAACGGTATTTATTGGTGGTAATGGTTGCGGGAAATCAACGCTCCTTCGTTCAATTGCTCGCTTGTTAAAGCCGCAAAAAGGTTCCATTTTACTTGAGGGAAATACCATCGCAAAACTGCCAACAAAAGAAGTAGCGAAACAGCTGGCCATTCTTCCACAAGGCCCGGTCGCACCGGAAGGGTTAACCGTCCTTCAACTAGTGAAACAAGGGCGATATCCTTATCAAAGCTGGTTAAAGCAATGGTCAGAAGAGGACGAAAAGGCAGTACGTAAGGCGCTGGAGTCCACAAGAATGACCGAGCTTGCAGAGAGACCTGTTGATTCATTATCGGGTGGTCAACGTCAACGTGCATGGATTGCAATGACGTTAGCACAGGATACAGACATTATCCTTCTTGACGAACCGACTACTTATCTAGATATGACCCACCAAATTGAAATATTAGATTTACTGTTTGAACTCAATGAAAAAGAACAGCGAACAGTTGTCATGGTCCTGCATGATCTTAACTTAGCATGCCGCTATGCTCATTACTTAGTAGCCATTAAAGATAAACAAATTTATGCACAGGGTAAGCCTGAGGATGTTATCAACTGTCAACTTGTAAGAGATGTATTTGATGTGAATTGTGAAGTGACCCAAGATCCGATTTTTGGTACACCATTATGTATTCCACACGGCAAAGGACGATGTATACTACCACAGTTAGGTGAAGCAAATGGCAAACAACCAGTTACAGCCTCATGAGCTTGAGCGGCTCGTTCACTCTTTTCGAATGACCATACAGCCACATGAGGATCCGTTATCCTTTCCAAGTAAAAGCTTAATAAGTCATGAATTTGTAGCAGGATTAATTCAACAATTAAAGGAAGTATATAACGTAACGGAGACTTATGTCATTGCATCGCAATTTATGAAACGATATGCATATATGGTTGTGGTACCGTTTTTCTTTTCGTTAAGTATGTGGAATAAGCAATTAAACATGGACATTGATCAGGTTTCGTTTCAATCATTCAAGGAAGATGGAGTATGGCTTCCTAAATTACAAATGCAAACAATGGAAGTCATAACTCCTGAGCCAGATGGTAGAGGTGAATGGTTAAACGCAGCTTTTGAAAAATTGTTCAAGTATCATCTCGATCCGGTCATTAGAGTGCTGGCGCCGGAAGGGAAAGTATCCAGGCAAGTACTATGGGAAAACACTGCAATCTATATTTTTTGGATATACGAAATTATGGTTAAAGAAACTACGTCTAACCAAGTAAACCAAGACTTTGACTTCTTGTTAAAAGCAGACGGAAGTATGTTCGGAGAATATAAATACAATCCTATTGCCAAATTTTACACGGAAAAAAAGTCAACAGAAGAAGTGCGTGTAAGGAAAACATGTTGCTTTTATGACCGCTTGCCAGGTGTGAAGGACCGCTGCTCATCATGTCCCGTAACTTGCAAAATACCTGAAGAAGAGGGAGATGGAATGTGTGGATGATAAATTACGAACTCAACTAGATGGCTTACTTGAAAAATATACAGAACTGTTACTTGGCGAAGCAAATGAAGAACGTAAGGAAAAGGTTCAAACGTATGCTTTGTATACGCATATCGCGAAAACAATGCCTGCACTTGCCAAGCATTGGAACGAAACATATCCAGATGCAAAAGAAGGCATGAAACAACTCATTGGCGAAATCAAAGAACTAAACGACTTACATCGTTCAAAAAAGTAAGAAGTGGAAGTGTATAGACCCTATACACTTCTTTTCCGTTTTCTGGATTTAATTTTTTGCTAAATTTTTGATATGATAGATAGGAAAATTGAGATAAAGGTGAGAGAATGATGGATTATAGAGTATTACTTTATTATAAATATGTAGTGATTGAAGACCCAGAAAGCTATAGAGACGAACAAAGAGAGCTATGTAATAGACTAGGCTTACTTGGGAGAATACATGTTGCAACAGAGGGAATTAACGGAACGGTTTCTGGACCTAAAGAGCAAACAGATCAATATATAGAAGAAATGAGAAAAGATCCACGTTTTGCGGATGTAATTTTCAAAGAAGAATTGTCTGAAGGACATGCCTTCAAAAAGCTAAAGGTAAAAGTAAAACCTGAAATCGTAAACTTAAGCTTAGAAGATGATGTGAATCCCAATGAAGTAACAGGTAAGCACTTATCACCTAAGGAATTTTTTGAAGCGATGCAAAATGAAGACGTGATAATACTAGATGCACGTAATACGTACGAATATGATTTGGGGCATTTTAGAAATGCAATCAAACCAGATGTAGAAACATTCAGAGATTTACCGAACTGGGTGAGAGAAAATTTAAGTGAACATAAAGACAAAAAGATTTTAACGTACTGTACTGGCGGTATACGATGCGAGAAGTTCTCAGGATTTCTTGTAAAGGAAGGTTTTCAGGATGTCTCTCAATTAGATGGAGGGATTGTGACATACGGCTATGACCCAGAGGTAAAGGGCAGTAACTGGGATGGGAAACTGTATGTGTTTGATGAAAGAATTTCTGTTCCGGTTAACCGTACCGGTGAGGAAAAGGTTGTAGGAACGTGCTACTCATGTGGCAAGCCGGAAGAACGCTATGTAAAGTGTGGAAACCCGGATTGCAACAAGCACTTACTTCTGTGCGGGGAATGTGAGCATGAAACAAAGCGTTCTTGCTCAGATGAGTGCAGAGAACATCCAAGAAATCGTTACGTAAAAGAGCACGAGCTACAAAGCCGGGCATAAAAAGAGAAGTAGTGGTTTCAGTAGAAGCCACTATTTTTTTGAAGTTGAAGGAATTCGGTTGTTTCTGAAGTGATAGTGTTGAAAAGTTGTAGGAATAAATGAAAAAGTGAAGGAATATAACAAAAGGTTGTAAGGATAAACCCAAAAGTGAAGGAATCACACTAGAAAGGATGTACAAATGGAAACGGAATTGCTTAAAATATTCAATGAAAAGGGTATCGTGACAGGAACAGCAACTCGCGCTGAAGTACATAGAAAAGGGTATTGGCACGAAACGTTTCATTGTTGGTTCATCAGTAAGGCAGAAGGTAAGAATTACATCTATTTTCAGCTGCGAAGTAAAATGAAAAAGGACTATCCAGACCTTCTTGATATAACAGCAGCTGGTCACCTTTTAGCACATGAATCAACAGAGGATGGCGTGCGTGAAGTAGAAGAAGAGATTGGCATTCACGTTTCTATAATAGACTTAATGTCGTTAGGAATATTGAAATATGAAGCCATTCGCGGAGAACTAATTGACCGTGAACTGGCTCATACATATGTTTATGAATACAAGAAAGGGTTCGAGGATTTTCAGTTACAATCAGAAGAAGTGGCGGGAATGTATCGTGCTGATTTTACAAGCTTCTCTGAACTCGTAACAGGTGATGCCACGGAGTTACCTATTGAAGGCTTTGAACTTAATGAAGCAGGAGAGAAAGTGAAAATGAGAAAGAACGTCACGATCACTTCATTTGTTCCTCATGAAGAAGCCTTCTATAGAGATGTAGTGAACCGTATACAAGCAATAATATGCTAGATGCAAAACTAAACAGTTCCTCTAAAATAGAGAGTCAACCTATTATACTGGTTGACTCGTATATTGAAAATATTGTTTTTTCACTTCGTCCCACTCGCTGGCCACTATACTAAAATATACGTCATCTCTTGCTTGACCATGTTCATCTATATAATTACTTCGAAAAATGCCTTCCTGCTTTGCTCCGAGTTTTAGGATTGCCTTTTGTGATCGCTGGTTTTCAATATCAGCACTAAACTGAACCCGGTTACATCCAAGTTCCTCAAAAGCAAACTTCAGTAATTCATATTTACAAGCATGATTTAATCCTGTTCCTTGATACGATGACCCATACCATGTCCAGCCGATTTCTAGTCTCTTATTATTGAGGTGAATATTACCAAAACGAGTACTGCCAGCCACTTTGTTTGTCATCTTATCAATAATAATAAAGGGATATGATTTATGATTAGTTCGCTCCTGTATGGTGGAAGTAAGATACGTATCCAAGTCTTCTTCAGTTTGTATAGTTAATCCCATGTAAGTCCATATAGTAGGATCAAAGATAACCTTCCTTAATTGATCTTTATATTCTAATGAAAAGGGAAGTAAAAGTACCCGTTCATTTTCTAATGTGATGTGTTGGTTAAACATGTTGGACCTCCTTTATGAGTGCTTCAGTTGTTAGAATGGTTGCAAACTCTTCGTGTAAATTCACTAATGTCATTTCATGTATGACTTCTGCATCGTAGTACTTACCATTAGGACAAACACGATCAAATGTAGCACATGCATCAGAAACTAGTATTGGACTAAAACCTAAATTTCCTGCCATGCGAGTTGTTGTTTCAACGCAGTGGTTTGTGGTGAGTCCGAATATAACAACATGAGGACAGTTTAATTTGCGTAATATCTCCTCTAAATTTGTTCCGATAAAAGCACTGTTTACATTCTTTTGTACTATTGTTTCATGAGGAAGTGGTTGTACCTCGTGTTTAAAGTGACTTGTTTCGCTTGCAATATAGAAAAGAGAATTTATATTTTGAGTAACATGCTGAATAAATATAACGGGTCTATTCGTATTTCTCCAAGCTTGCAAAAGACTTTTCATATTCGTTTCTGCATCAGGGTTATTTCGGTTACCCCAGCTAGGGTCATTGAACGCGTTTTGAACATCAATGATGATAAGTGGTACCGATTCTGTTATCTGAATCATTTCTACACCTCCAAACTAATTACATTAATTGTAAATACATCCTTGCTTCTTAGCCATTTATTTATTATTGTTTTGATAGATAGGTAGAATAAATTTTACGGTATTTTAGTGGAAACTCTTAAAAAAGAAAGGGGTACGTGTGATGGATGAAATTGATCGCCACATTTTACAAGTACTTCAGATGGACGGAAGAATTTCGATGACGGATTTAGGGAAAAAGGTAGGACTATCCGTACCTGCAGTAAAGGAGAGGGTTAATAAATTAGAAGATAAGGAGATTATTACAGGTTATCGAGCTATCATCAATCCGCATAAAATGAATAAACAAGTGACGGCTTTTATCCTGTATGATACGACCCGGTGTCGTGAATTCAGGGAGTTTTGCAAGCTTCATCCGAGCGTTACCGAATGTCACCGGTTAGCGGGCCAATTCAGCTACTTAGTGAAAGTTGTAACAGAATCTGTTCATACATTAGAACAATTTATCGATGAATCATTAGCGTATGGAGAGTCTTCTACGTTAATCACACTTTCTTCTCCAGTTGAGTTTAAAGTGATTTAGGAAATTATACAGTAAAGCATAAAGAAAACCCGATGAATGATCGGGTTTTCCATTTAGAAGTTTGCACTTTTATTAATTAAATCAAAAGGCTTATCAGTATTCTTTGTATGATGATGATTGTTCTTTACTGCTATTTTCTTCTTCTTCGTATCTCTTCGCAAATCCACAGCATGAATAAATTCTTGTATAGATTTAGCCATCATATTGAACGATAACACGGTTAAGGCAAATAGAAGTAATGGTGAGTAAATTTGCCATGGTGTAATGGATAAACTTCTAAAGTGTTTACCAATTTCTCCAGCCCATTCATAGGAAAGACTAAATGCTTGGAATTCACCGTCAAACACTTCCTTCATTACATATCCGCCTAAAAATACGGCCAAGAAGCCTAGGTGAACGAATAGAATCAAGACTTCAACGGTACGCTGTGAAAATTGTAAAATAAGACGAGGAAGCATAAACGGTAAAATATGTTTTCGATATAAGTTTACTCCCTTTGCCCCGAGCGTTCGAGAAGCCATAATATACTCTTGCTGCAACTCTCTCTGTATTTCCTTAGAAAACAAGGTAACGAGCTGTGGTATACCTAGTAATGTTAGGATGATAACTTGAATGATAAACAGTTTGTAAAAGTTGTCGGTTGAAAGGTTTGGATCAATATAATATTGTAATGGAAATAAAATGATATACGCAATAATGGAAGCAGGAATAAATAGGCTAGATTCCACGACTCCTTCAAACAAACGTCTAACGAATCTCGGTAACTGTGTATAAAACATGGACAAAACAAATGCGATTAGTACTTGTAGTGTACTAATGAGAAATGCAGTAATGACAGTATATTTTGCCCCTTGAATCACTTGAGCTAATAATGGCATACCAAAACGGTCCGTTCCCATTGGTGGATATTGCAATGGTGTGAAAGGAGGAGCTCCAATCACATTATTTTGTTCATCGTACATCAAACCTGTCGGCCATTCTTTATCTCCGAATAAAGGTTCATATAGAAAACTTGCTGTTAATAGCAAGGTAACAAACAGGAATGATAGGATGAACTTCGGCTTTCTTAAGAAATATTTTATCATGCAAGATCCCTACTTTCCCCAGTTTGTTGCAGCATAACTTTCTCAGCTATGGAAAAGAAAAGAAAGAATGGCGTGAAAATTAGTAAAGCCCCAACGATAAACTCGGCCCCTCTAGCAGTGATTAAGAATTGTAAGGCACCATTCATGTTGAATATAACTTCAATAATGAACAGATTTGATAACATAAAGGCGAAGATGAGCTTTGAACGATAAAATAAACTATACAACACATTACGGAAGGTGTGGACTAGTAGAATCTTTAATCCAGATAAACCTTTTACCCTCGCTAAGTCAATATATAGCTTCGCTTCTTCTTCATCAATTAAAAATAAAATCGTTTTAAATAATAAGAAGGTAGGAATAATGGATAAGCAAATAATAGGAACCGCATAGATATCATTATTAAATACAGCAATCTGAGCAATGAGTATATTAGTCTTCTTAAAGATCCAAATAATCAGAAGCTGAATACTCACGATAATAAACGCGTCAGGTAAGGCTTCAATAATAGAAGAAATCGAAATTAACACATTTTTCATCTTCTTCGGAACGATATGTACGATGATCATGAACACATACGCAACCAAAATAGCAATGATAAGTGAGGCAGCAAAAATGGTCATGGAATACAAATACCGTTCCCAAAGCATCGGAAATAAAGGGTACTCCTTGGGTGATCCAAGTGCTTGTGACCCCAAAAACTTCCATGACTCAGGCTGAAATAAATTTTGCACAATCGTAGACATTGATTGACCGTATTGCATAAGAAAGAAACCAATTTTCTCTTCTGAAAAAATTAAAGAAGGCAGTGCACTAATCAGTAAGAACCCGAATATGGCTAAAAAGAAATTAAGTATAACTCTCAAATTAACTCGCCCCTTTTACTCTCTGTCTTTTTTTCCTAATAATACCAATAATTATTCTGATAAACTAGGCAAATGACCTATATTTATTGAACATTCTAAATCAACTATACTATTATATTCCTCTATTTTTAACGATTACGACAAAATTTGTTTAAAATCGACAAAAGGTAAATATTTTCATATTCAACTAGATAGAAAGATGATAAAATAATCATGGTTTAAATTCTTCATATTTATATATATCAATATCATGTATGCGTTTTCAGGAGGAATGAAGATGGAGCAGCTTATGCGTAACTTTTTTTTATGGTTATCTAAAAATAAAACCTTTACGAAATTAGCTAGAAAATATGGACTTAAATTTGGTGCAGGAAGATTCGTAGCAGGTGAAACGATTAATCTTGCCGTTAATGCCATTAAAGATCTTAATAAGAAGGGCCTGGCTGTGACAATTGACTATCTAGGTGAGTTTGTTGATACAGAGGCAGAAGCAAATGAAATGGCTAATGGTTCTATTGAAGCAATTAAAGCAATAGGACGTGAGAAGCTAAATTCTCAGCTTTCACTAAAGATGACATCAATGGGATTAGATATTTCGGATGAAGTCGTAATGAGAAATATGCGTCGTATATTAGAAGTTGCAAAAGAAAACAACGTATTTGTTACAATCGACATGGAAGACTATTCTCGTTGTGCGAAGACGATTGATATCTTTAAACAGCTGCGCAGTGAATATGACAACATTGGGACAGTATTGCAAGCGTATTTATATCGTGTTGCAGATGATGTAGCAGATCTAAACCAATTCAAGCCAAACCTGCGTCTAGTAAAGGGAGCATACAAGGAATCACCAGAAGTAGCCTTCCCTGAGAAATCAGATGTAGATGAGAACTTCAAAAAAATTATTAGAATGCATCTTGAAAATGGGAACTACACAGCGGTTGCGACTCATGACGATGCAATGATCGAATATACAAAAGAAGTTGTAAAGGAACTAAATATTCCAAACAGCCAGTTTGAATTCCAAATGTTATTCGGAATTCGTCCTGAACGACACCTGGAACTAGTGAAAGAAGGCTACACCATGAGAGTATATGTACCATACGGAACAGATTGGTACGGATATTTTATGAGACGATTAGCAGAACGTCCTGCTAACGTAGCGTTCGTATTAAAAGGTGTATTTGGTAAATAAGTTAGTGAAAACTACCAGGCAATAGTGCCTGGTAGTTTTTTAAATAAGTAATGACCTGTGTGTTGAAAGAAATCGCCAGAATAATATACAGTTTCGCTAAAATTAATGGAGGACAATATTACATATAGTTGTAACCTTTAAGCAATATAACCGTCTACTTCTATAAAGGGAGGTCATTATGAACAAATATGTAATCCTGTTTATTACCATTTTGATGATTGGGGTCGGCTTTACAGTACAACAAGCTATTGTGAATCGACATCCTCAAGTCGTGAACGGATTAGCTGAAGCCTCAGAAAAAATAGTAGTACTTTCTGATAAAGTATGGAAGATAGAATTTACAAAGGAAATGGACAAAGCGAGTATTACAAACGACACTGTTTATGTAAAGGACAGTAATGGAAACAAATTAAACCTAAAGGTTGAATTGACTGGAGATAAAAAGTCCATTCACATTTATCCTCCAGCAGAAGGTTATGATCCTAACGTGAAATCGTATACTCTTCATATTGATTCAAAAATAACAGCTTCAAACGGAAATCCAATCCAAGCTGATCAAATGCTTCAGTTTACGGTAACAAAGGATTTGCCGGTTATTGAATCAAAAGAACAGCTAACAGCCTATTTTCAACAACTAATAAAAAGTCAGAAGAAATTAGAAAAAAGGATAAAATTTGATGGGAAGATGGAAGAAAGTTCAGCTGGTGATATGGCAGCGACTGAAAAAAGCTCTTCTAGTTCCAATGAATTTACTGACACTAACGTCCAAGTGCAAGGTGTAGATGAAGCTGATATCGTTAAAACTGATGGAACGTATATTTATCAAGCAATAGATGGAAAGTTAAAGATTACAAAGGTTGTCCCAAGTACAGATATAGAAACAGTAGCAACCATTCCTTTTACAAACTTTCAGCCATTTCAACTATACATTGATGATCATAAACTTGTAGTGATGGGCCATGCTTATAGTGAATTTCAAGAGCCGGTCCATCCGACTTCGACTTCTGCAGATAAGATGATCATGCCAATGAATCAGCAAACAAAAATACTTGTGTTTGATGTAACCGATAAAGATCATCCAAAAGAAATAAAATCAATTGAAATAGAAGGAAGTTATATGACATCAAGAAAAATCGGCTCAAAAGTGTATGTGATCAATCAACACTACCCTGATTACTGGATGATGGAGCAAAGAAAAGATGTAGATCTTCGCCCAAGATATAAAGATTCGAGTAGTTCGGAAGAGCCAAAGTATGTTGACTTTAAAGATATTCGATACTTCCCAGAATCTAAACAAGCAAACTTTTCAATCATAGCGAGCTTTGACATCAATGAACCTGAAAAAGAAGCAACTGTAACAACTTATCTCGGTAGCGGTCAGGAAGTATATATGACAAAAGACAGTTTATATTTAACGGTAACGAGGTATGAATACGAAACGAAAGAGAAGATAAGGGACATTCAAGCAGCAGTTGAGGATACAGACATCTATAAATTTTCGATTAATGACTTACAAGTTGAGTTTTTGGCAACCGGTACGGTACCAGGAAGACTATTAAACCAATTCTCAATGGATGAGCATGAAGGGTATTTCCGTATAGCAACGACTCAGGGAGATACGTGGGACGAGAAGAAGCCATCGTCTAACCATTTATATGTCCTAGATTCTAAGCTGCAGCAAGTCGGAAGTGCTGAGGATTTGGCGAGAGGGGAACGAATTTATTCCGTTCGTTTTATGGGGGACAAAGCGTATATTGTCACCTTTAAAGAAACCGATCCCTTATTTGTACTGGATGTCAGTGATCCTAGCAAACCGACAGTGCTAGGAGAGCTTAAGATACCAGGATTCAGTAACTACCTTCATCCTTATGATGAAGAACATCTGATTGGATTTGGGCAAAATACAAAAGTCATCAAAGATAAAGGAGCGTCCCAGCCACGAATCATGACTGACGGAGTTAAAATTTCATTATTTGATGTGACAGATCCTCTAAATCCAAAAGAAAAGTTTACTGAGGTTATTGGCGGCAGTGGAACCTACTCACCGTTAAATCATGATCATAAAGCCTTACTCTTTAATAAGAAGAAAAACATTTTTGCATTTCCTATAACGATTTATGAAGACAAAACAGGTTCCGAATTTGAACAACAGTTTAGATTCCAAGGAATACTAGGTTACTCTATTGATGTAGAAAAGGGTTTTCAATTACAACAAAAAATCACACATGAACATGATGGTGTGCAATATGAAAATTGGGAAAACCAAATCATGAGGGTAATCAATATAGAGGACGAATTATTTGCTGTATCTCCGAAGAAGATCACAGCACATAAGTGGGAATAACATTCAGGGGACTATGTCCTCTGTTTTTTTGTTTTGTGATTCGGCGGATTTAGTACAAAGAAGTTGAATAATCATAAATTCGACGAATTGAAGGTGAGGTTCGCCGAAAAGAGTCCAAATTTCGCCGAATAATACTTCGCTTTCGCCGAAATAATTCAGATTTTTGCTGAATTAGAAGAAATTTATATGAATACGACTAGCAATCGCCGGAATAATGAGTTGCTACATGTAGGAAAAAGTAAAAAACCATGCGTTAATAATTTTATAATTACAAAACGTTGACTAGCTTAGTGTAGTCAACGTTTTATAGCACTTAAACAAACGTTTGATTAATGCCCCATATTCTGCTTTTTGTATTGTTGGTTCGTGCTTTGTGTCTTACCACCGAAGTCAGAAGAAACAGAAGGGCCTGCATCTCCCTTAACACTTGCAGCACTAACCCCTGCCTTAGACGGGTTCTTTTTATGCTTCGCCATAATATCACCTCCGTTTATTAGACTGTCCTACGGATTTATGATTGATGACAAAAATTATTATGTAAGTAGATACGATTTTTAATACTTATAGATTCAGTTCATGCTGGCTCAATGTTCTTCAAAAAGGAGAAGAACTTAGCGCCAGTAAGAACCCGATTGGTAACACTAAAAAATTCACAAGGAAAAGCGCCTCGTGAATTTTAGTGTTACTTTACCCCGTTCTAACTGTCGCTAAGTATTATAAAAAATTGTATGTAGTTGCATAGGAAATAGCATATGAAATTAGAGTGTTATAAAGCGCCAGTAAGAACCCGATTAGTAAAACTAAAAAATTTCTGAGGAAACCCATTTCAGAAATTTTAAGTTTTACTTTAATATTGCGAAAATTACTAAAATGATTTATAGTAAATTTATGGAGAAGTTCTATATTTTTTTGAATAAAAAATGAATGAGTATTCATTCAAAAAATGAAAGGGGAGATTACGGTTGAGTCGAAGCATCCGAAAAGTAGCGGTATTAGGATCGGGAGTTATGGGTTCTGGCATTGCTGCACACTTAGCCAACATCGGGATTCCATCATTATTACTTGATATTGTTCCTAGAGAACTTACAGAAGACGAAAAAAAGAAAGGGCTTACACTAGAGGATAAGGTAGTTCGTAACCGTTTCAGCCAAACAGCCCTTCAAAAATTGTTAAAGCAAAAGCCTGCTCCATTAACGTCAAAAGAGAATTTATCTCTTATTGAGGCAGGAAATTTAGAGGATGATTTAGCACGTCTTAAGGACGTTGATTGGATTATAGAAGTAGTAGTAGAAAATTTAGCAGTGAAAAAGCAAGTTTTCACAAAAATTGATGAAGTGAAAAAGCCAGGAGCAATTGTAAGTTCAAACACTTCTGGTATTTCCATCGAGGCTATGGCAGAAGGGCGTTCAGAGGATTTCTGCAAAAACTTCCTTGGAACACACTTTTTCAACCCACCTCGTTATTTAAAACTTCTTGAAGTGATTCCGACAAAGGATACTGATCCTGAAGTTTTATCATTTATGAAAACATTCGGTGAAGATATTCTTGGTAAGGGTGTAGTTGAAGCAAAGGACACACCAAACTTTATCGCAAACCGTATCGGTACATACGGCTTGCTTGTAACGGTTAGAGAGATGCTTAAAGGTGGATACAGTGTTGGAGAAGTTGATTCTGTAACAGGTCCATTAATCGGCAGACCCAAAAGTGCAACATTTAGAACACTTGATGTTGTAGGATTAGACACATTCATTCACGTTGCGAACAATGTATTTGAGCAAGTGGAAGGTGCAGAGAAGGAAGTATTCGAGGTTCCTGCATTTATGAAGTCTATGTTGGAAAAAGGCTGGTTAGGAAGCAAGTCTGGCCAAGGGTTCTTCTTAAAGCAAGGAAAAGAAATTCTTGAACTAAATCCTGAAACACTTGAGTATGAGGCGAGAAAGAAGCTATCTGCTCCGTCTATTGACTTGGCAAAGCAAGCAAAAGGTGCTGACAAGCTAAAAGCTCTTGTTTATGCTGATGATCGTGCTGGCCAATTACTTTGGAACATTATTAGCCCGGCGCTAGTATATTCAGCTGAATTAGCAGGCGTTATTGCTGATGATATTGTTGCAATTGATAATGCGATGAAGTGGGGATTTGGTTGGAACCAAGGTCCATTTGAACTGTGGGATGCCATTGGCTTAGAAAACTCAGTGAAGAAGATGCAGGCTGAAGGCACTCAAGTACCAGTATGGGTACTAGATATGCTAAATAATGGCCAAACATCATTCTATAAAAAAGAAAACAGTGAAACATTATATGTTTCAGGTGGAAGCTATGAAGCAACAAAAGTAAACCCAAAGGTAATTAACCTTAAAGGGTTAAAAGAGAAAAACGGTGTCATTAAGAAAAATAGTGGTGCGAGTTTAATAGATTTAGGTGATGGTGTTGCGGCGTTAGAATTCCATTCTCCGAACAATGCTATCGGACCAGATATTACACAAATGATTAATTTTGCGATTGAAGAAGTAGATCGTAATTATGAAGGACTTATTATCGGGAACCAAGGGAAAAACTTCTGTGTAGGTGCTAACCTTGCAATGATTTTAATGGAAGCCCAAGATGATAATTTCTTTGAACTAGATATGGTGGTTCGTCAGTTCCAACAAACAATGATGAACATTAAATACAGTCCGAAGCCGGTCGTTGCCGCACCATTTGGTATGACACTTGGTGGAGGGTCAGAAGTATGTTTACCAGCTGCTCACATTCAAGCATCAAGTGAGTCATACATGGGATTAGTTGAAGTTGGTGTAGGTTTAATTCCTGGTGGAGGCGGTAACAAAGAACTTTATATCCGTCATCTGAATGGACTTCCAAATGGAGTTGAAAAAGACCTTCAAAAGATTACAAACCATGTATTCGAAACGATTGCAATGGCGAAGGTTTCTACTTCAGCAGAAGAAGCTAGAACAAATAACTTCCTATCTAGAACAGATGGAATCAGTGTAAATGCAGATCATCTGTTACATGATGCAAAAAATGCCGTTCTTGCACTTGCTAGCAAAGGCTATCAAGCTCCAAAACGTAAAAAGGTACCAGTTGTTGGGGAAACAGGTTATGCGACATTACTGTTAGGTATTGAGTCTATGTTGTATTCTGGTTACATTTCAGAGCATGACAAAAAGATCGCTCAAAAACTGGCATTCGTTTTAGCTGGTGGAAGAGTTCCATTTGGTACTGAAGTAGATGAGCAGTATTTATTAGATCTAGAAAGAGAAGCATTCTTAAGCTTAGTTGCTGAACCGAAATCACAGCAACGTATGCAACACATGCTAGTAAAAGGAAAACCATTACGTAACTAATATTAATAGATTCATAGAGGGGGATTTCCCCCTCGTTATTAAAAAGGAACGGGGGGAGTTTTGTGAGAGAAGCAGTTATCGTGGCAGGTGCAAGAACTCCAGTGGGTAAGGCAAAACGTGGATCACTTGCAAATGTACGCCCAGATGATTTAGGGGCACTTGTTGTAAAAGAAACGCTTAGACGAGCAAACAATTATGAAGGAACTATCGATGATTTAATTATCGGTTGTGCAATGCCAGAGGCAGAACAAGGACTGAACATGGCGAGAAATATCGGAGGATTAGCGGGTCTACCATCAAACGTCCCTGCAATTACAATTAACCGTTATTGCTCATCAGGTCTTCAAAGTATTGCATACGGGGCAGAGAAAATTATGCTCGGTCATGCTGATACAATCTTAGCAGGTGGCGTGGAGTCCATGAGTATGGTGCCTATGGTAGGGCATAATGTCAGACCAAACGTAAAGCTTGTTGAGACAGCACCTGAGTACTATATGGGAATGGGTCATACTGCTGAGCAAGTAGCGCAAAAATACGGAGTTACTCGCGAAGAACAAGACGCATTTGCTGTTAGAAGTCACCAACGTGCAGCAGCAGCGATTGCAGAAGGCAGATTCCAAGATGAAATCGTACCAGTTGATGTTGTGGTCAATGGAGTGGATGCAAAGAACAAGCCGACACAAAAGACATTTACCTTCTCTGAGGACGAAGGCGTCCGCTTAGAAACAACAACAGAAGTTCTAGGGAAATTGCGACCAGCATTTAATGTAAAAGGAAGTGTAACAGCTGGGAACTCTTCACAAATGAGTGATGGAGCAGCTGCCGTTCTTCTAATGGATAAAGAAAAAGCATTAGCAGAAGGTTTGCAACCACTTGCGAAATTCCATGCCTATGCTGTTGCGGGAGTACCACCAGAAGTAATGGGGATCGGACCTATTGCAGCCATTCCAAAAGCGTTAAAACTTGCAGGACTTGAGCTATCAGACATTGGTTTGTTCGAGTTAAACGAAGCATTTGCTTCTCAATCGATTGCTGTTATTCGTGAGCTTGGCTTGAACGAAGATATTGTCAACGTAAATGGTGGAGCAATTGCATTAGGACATCCACTAGGCTGTTCTGGTGCGAAATTAACTCTTTCATTAATTCATGAAATGAGAAGACGAGATGTGAAATACGGTGTCGTAACAATGTGTATCGGTGGCGGAATGGGTGCTGCTGGTGTATTTGAACTACTATAATCAATAAAAATTTAAGGAGGCACTAATTATGTCAAAAACGACTGAAGAACTAATCAAAGGCGGTAGCTTTTTAATTGAAGAAGTAGATGCAAATCGTGTGTTTACTCCGGAGGATTTCACTGAAGAGCATAAAATGATTGCAAAAACTACAGAAGAGTTTGTAGTGAACGAAGTGCTTCCTGAACTAGAGGACATTGAAAACCATCAGTTTGATAAGTCTGTAAAGCTTTTAAAGCAAGCTGGTGAATTAGGTTTACTTGGAGCAGACGTTCCTGAAGAGTACGGCGGACTTGGGCTTGATAAGATCAGTTCTGCAGTAATCACAGAAAAATTTGCTCGTGCAGGTAGCTTCTCCCTATCATACGGTGCTCACGTTGGGATCGGATCATTACCAATCGTATTATTCGGTAACGAAGAGCAAAAGCAAAAATATTTACCATACTTAGCAACTGGTGAGAAAATTGCAGCTTACGCATTAACAGAGCCAGGTTCAGGATCGGATGCATTAGGTGCAAAGGCTACTGCTAAATTAAATGCAGAAGGCACTCACTATGTAATCAACGGTGAAAAGCAATGGATTACAAACTCAGGCTTTGCTGATGTATTCGTTGTATATGCAAAGGTTGATGGCGAACACTTCTCAGCATTTATCGTTGAAAAGGAATTCTCAGGAGTTTCAACAGGTCCTGAAGAAAAGAAAATGGGGATTAAGGGATCTTCAACTCGTACATTAATTCTTGAAGATGCACTAGTACCAAAGGAAAACCTACTTGGTGAACTTGGTAAAGGTCACGTTATTGCATTCAACATTTTAAACATTGGTCGTTACAAGCTTGCAGTCGGTACAATTGGTGGATCTAAGCGTATTCTTGAAGTTTCAGCACAGTATGCAAACCAACGTCAACAATTCAAGACACCTATTTCAAGCTTCTCATTAATTCAAGAAAAGCTAGCAAATATGTCTACAATGTTATATGCAATGGAAAGCTCTGTTTACCGTACAGTAGGTCTATTTGAAGAAAGATTCTCTAAGCTTTCTGATGAAGAAGTAAAAGACGGCCGTGCTGTAGCAGCTTCTGTAGCTGAATATGCAATTGAATGTTCATTAAATAAAGTGTTCGGTTCAGAAACACTTGATTATATCGCGGATGAAGGTGTGCAAATCCACGGTGGATATGGCTTCATGCAAGAATATGAAGTAGAAAGAGCATACCGTGATTCACGTATTAACCGTATTTTCGAAGGTACAAACGAAATTAACCGTTTATTAGTACCTGGTACATTCGTACGTAAAGCAATGAAGGGTGAGCTTCCTTTATTCCAAAAGGCAATGGCACTTCAAGAAGAATTAATGATGTTAATGCCGGAAGAAGTAGGCGAAGAAGTACTTGAGCAAGAAAAGTACTTAGTACGCAATGCGAAGAAAATCGGTTTACTACTTGCTGGTTTAGCAGCTCAAAAGTTTGGTAAAGCACTTGAAAAAGAACAAGAAATTTTGGTTAACATTGCAGATATTATTAACGATGTTTTCGCAATGGAATCAGCTTTACTTCGTACGGAAAAAGCAATTAATAATACAGGTCTTGAAAAGAACAAGCAAAAAGTTCTATACACTCAAGTATTCTGTCAAGAAGCATTCAACCGTATTGAAGCTCATGCAAAAGAAACACTTATTGCAACAGAGCAAGGTGATACACTACGTATGATGCTATCTGCATTAAAGAAATTTACTCGTCACACTCCGATCAATGTTATTGCAAAGAAGCGTGAAATCGCAGCAAGCATCATCGAAGCTGAGAAGTTTACAGTATAATTAAAAAGGAGAAGCTGCAGGACTTGCAGCTTCTTTTTAGTGGTACAGTTTCATTAGGCTGGTACTATTCTGGTTGAATAAAAAGTTATAGAAGTAAATGAGTACGTATTAGAAAAGAGCAACTTTCTTCATATATAGCAATATCTAGATATTAAGGTGAAAATCAGATTTTTGGATTTTTTGAAAAGCAACAATCTATAAGAAAAACAGCCTTTCATCAAGAAGGAGAGTCATACGTGTCACAAATCTTTATCTATATCATTATTTTAGGATTCCCCCTTTTCGTCCCACTATATCAAAAGAAGTGGAGATGGTTTGCAACAGTCGTAATCGGTTATTTAACGTATATATTGTGGGGAGTATACCTCTACCTTACCGGTGATGTTACAGAGTATGGAACCGGATACGGTATGTTTATTCTTCCTTTCATCGTGATGATTAGTGCACTTGGAATCATCATTCAGAAGAAGAATTAAATATCTAATAAAAAGAAGGACTCTTATAAAAAAAGTCGAATACCTAATGAGTGTATTTCGATAATAGGAAAACCGTTATGAGTATGATAAAATACTACATAATGTGTATCCTATATTGTGGTGGTGAAGGAAATGACTGTAACATTTTATTGGTATCCGAAATGCAGTACATGTTGTAAGGCAAAGAAGTGGTTAGAAGATCGCAACATTACAATTAATGAAATACATATTGTTGATGAAAACCCTTCAAAAGAAGCTCTGGAGAATCTGTATAAAACAAGTGGACTGGAGCTGAAAAAATTCTTTAACACAAGTGGCATGAAATATCGTGAGCTTGGATTAAAGGTTAAAGTTGCAACCGCTTCCGAAGAGGAGTTACTAGAGATATTGGCGTCTGATGGAATGCTTGTAAAACGTCCAATTGTAACGGACGGCCAATCGGTGACGCTTGGATTTAATGAGAAGCAATTTGAAGAAGTTTGGGGTAAGTAAGAAGATAAAACGTTGGATCTACCACCGTTTTTCTATAGGCTTTTTCCATTAGAAAAAAGCACTTATATTTACATAATTTTGGAGGGATAGGAATGAACACACCTAAAGAATTACGTTATTCAGAAGAGCACGAATGGGTAAAGGTTGAAGGCAATTTAGCTCGTATTGGGATTACTGACTTTGCACAATCAGAGCTTGGGGACATCGTATTTGTAGAACTGCCAGAGGTAGGCGACGAAATTTCAGTAAACGAACCATTTGGAAGCGTAGAGTCTGTAAAAACGGTTTCTGAACTATATGCTCCGATTAGCGGAAAAGTGGTTGAAATTAATGAAGATTTAGATGGTAGCCCAGAGTTTGTAAACGAATCTCCATATGAAAAAGCATGGATGATCGTTGTTGAACTTACTGATTCTTCAGAAGTTGAAAACTTACTGTCTGCTGAGAAATACGAAGAAATGATTAACCAAGATTAATTATTTCTTTCATTATGGACACTCTATACTTATATAACGGTGTAAGGAGTGTTTATGATGCTTGAACAACAAAAGCTTGATATAACAGATCGTGTTGTTGGGAAACTGAACAATAATCAAATGGATTTGTACGTAGAAGAGCAGCCGATAGGCAGAATGCTTTTTACGAATCAAGGAAATCAGTATGAATTAAATTCTGGCTATGAGCATGAAAACAATAAGATATTTCACTATGCAGATGTCACAACAGGTGCAGATCAGAAATATACAGATTGTGATGAAGAAAATGGCTGGTGTTAAGACAGTGGAATATCCACTGTCTTTTTGCACATTCAGTGAATACATTACTATAGGAGAGTGTTAGTTTCTCTATATACTAAACATAGGTGATGCGGTTATGAATCAAGAGGAAATTGAAAAGGTGATCATTGTCGAAGGAAAGTCTGATAAGAAAAAAGTAGAGAAAATTATCAATGAGACAGTAGAAATCATTTGTACAAATGGGACGATCAGTGTCAGTCGACTAGACGAGATGGTTGAAAGCCTTTTTAATAAAGATGTGTATATATTGGTCGACTCCGACGATTCAGGGGAAAAGCTTCGCAGGCAATTTCGTCGTGAATTTCCAGAAGCAGAGCATTTGTATATAGATAGGATGTATCGAGAAGTAGCAACAGCACCCGAACAACATCTTGCAACTGTATTACTAAGTGCAAATATAGATGTTCATGCTCAATTTTTATAGGAGTGACAGCATAAAATGGAGGAATGGTCGGCAACAGAGTTCGAACAAGCAAAAGAAGGGGTAGTTGCAGTATTCTTCTACACGCCACTTTGTGGAACATGCAAGCTTGGAGAACGAATGCTGCAAGTCGTAAAAGAACTACTGCCAACAATAAAATTTAAAAAAATCAATCTAAACTATTCAGCAGAACTCTCAACTCAGTTGGAAATCCAAAGTGTTCCATGTCTAACCGTTTTAAAAGATGGTGAAGTGGTAAAGCAAATCTTTGCTTTTCAATCTGTGGAATATTTATATCTTGAGCTAAGCTCCATGTAACACCGGTCACAGTACCGGTGTTTTTATTTGCCTCTTTTCTATAACTTTGGTGTAGTACCAGTCAGTGAATATCTTCAACAATTCCTGGAATTCCTACAACTTTTGCAAAAGTCCCTTCAAAAAATCCATGATTCTTACAACAATTCAAATGATCCCTTCACTATTTCATAAAATTCCTTCAACTAACTTTTTTTGAAAACTACTTCTCAAATTGGAAATTATATTATATATTAACTGTAGTAACACAAATAGTACAGTTAGAACGGTACAGGGAGGGTTGACATGTTTGAGTTAGACATTAGAAGTAGACAGCCCATTTATGAGCAGCTAGTAGAAAAATTAAAGGAGCTTATTATGAACAATATCCTAAAGGTTGATGAACAGCTACCGTCAGTTAGAACATTAGCACAGCAATTAACGATTAATCCAAACACGATACAAAAGGCATATAGAGAACTAGAGCGTGAAGGCTACATTTATTCCATTCCAGGTAAGGGGAGCTTTGTCAGTGAATCAACAAGTATTATAAATTCCGAGAAGCTTGAAAAGGTCAAACAGGAGCTGTCAAAGCTTATATCAGAGGCCATCTACTTAGGCATTACGAAGGAAGATATAGTGGAAATGTTCAATTCAGTAGCAGATTCTGCGGAAAGGGACGATGTAAATGATTAATGTGAGTAATCTTTCTAAAGGATTTGAAGATTTAGAGGCCATACAAAATGTCAGTTTACAAGTATCAGAAGGATCAATTTTTGGGTTATTAGGTTCAAATGGTGCAGGAAAAACAACACTACTTCGTGTATTAGCAGGTATATTATCTCAAGACAGTGGTGAAGCAACGATTGACAACCATACTATTTTTGAAAATGAAGAGATAAAAAAGAATCTGTTTTTTATTCCAGATCATCCTCATTTCTTTTCACAATATACCATTAACCAAATGGCGAAGTTTTATAAGAGTATTTACAGTAACTGGTCGGAAGAACGATTTTTAAAACTAAAGGACGTCTTTCAGTTAGATGCTGACAAAAAAATACATAAGTTTTCTAAAGGTATGAAAAGACAGGTTGCCTTTTGGTTAGCGTTATCAACGATGCCTAAAATTCTTATATTAGATGAACCGTTTGATGGGTTAGATCCAGTTATGAGACGAAAGGTAAAAAACTTAATGATTCAAGATGTTGCCGAACGAAATATGACGGTTCTTGTTTCTTCTCACAATTTGAGAGAAGTAGAAGACATTTGTGATCACATTGCAATACTACACAAAGGGTCACTTATTCTGCAAAAGGATTTGGATGATTTAAAATCAGATATCCATAAGGTGCAGGTTGCGTTTAATACGAGCTCAACTGATATGTATCAAGGGCTCGAAATTCTTTATAAAGAGGAACGTGGAAGTGTCACACTATGCATTATTCGAGGAAAAGAACATGAGATTGTAAGTAAATTCAAGGAATATAATCCCATCATTTTTGATATGCTTCCACTTACATTAGAAGAGATATTTATATACGAAATGGGGGATCAAGGCTATGCAATCCAAAACATCTTGGTTTAATAATCAAATCTTACTACAAGGATTCAGAGTAGCAGGATGGGTTGGGATCGTGTATACAATTGCATTATTCTTCCTCTTGCCTTTAAATCTGATTATGATCAGTACGAATGAGAATTCACATGTATACTACGCAGAAGTCAAAAGTATTTTTTACTTTACATCGATTTCAGGAGCTTTAACAGTAGTAGCACCAATTCTCGTTGCCATTTTTATTTTACGTTATTTACAAACGAAGGCATCATCTGATTTATATCACAGTTTACCAATTAAAAGGGAAACTCTATACAAAAACTTTATGACAGTCGGTGTATTACTCGTAATCATTCCGGTCATCATGAACGGATTCATCCTAATGATTTTATATCCGATGCTTGACTTAGAGATATTTTTTAGCTTTCAATCTATCTTCCTATGGATGGGCATAACGCTACTAATCAATTTATTTATTTTTGTATCAGCTGTTTTTGTTGGAATGCTAACAGGGAATTCAATGCTTCAAGGTGTATTATCTTATATTTTCTTACTGTTCTTAATTGGAGTAACGGTACTTGTTTCACAGAATTTAGATCAATTATTGTACGGATATAAGGCTGATTACATCTTAAGTCATCAACTAGAAAGGCTTTCTCCATTATCGAGGATATTTTTTCTAGACGGTAACCCGTTTACGATTGTGGAAATGATTGTATATATTGCGTTAACCATCATTCTTGCTATCGTTTCACTATTCATTTACAAGGCTAGAAAACTAGAAGTGGTAACAAACCCAATTGCCTTTCATTTTTTAAAGCCAGTTTTCAAATACGGCGTTACATTCTTTTCAATGTTAATGGGTGGATTCTATTTCTCAGTAACAACGAGTAGCTTTGGATGGAGTATTTTCGGGTATATTATAGGTGCCTTGGTAGGCTTTATTATAGCTGAAATGATTCTTCAAAAGACATGGAGAATTATCGGCAGTCTGAAGATAAAAGGGTTGATTGGGTACGCAATTGTAACTTCTGCATTATTGCTATTTATTGAAATGGACGTAATTGGTTTCGAGAGTCGCATTCCCCAAAAGAGTGATATTGAACGAGTGTATTTTAGTGATACGGATCAGTACTATTTTTCCGATGATAACGGTCCGACACAGTATTTTACGCAAGAAGATAATATTAACAACATTGTTTCTTTACACGAAAAGCTGATTCAAGATAAGCAGCCAGAGTATATGAATGAAAGATCGAATCGAGCGTTCTTTGCGTATGAATTAAAGAACGGTCGAAAAGTAATTCGTGAATACACCGTTCCATTAAATAATGAGTTTGAAACCTACTTAAAACCTATTTATGAATCGGTAGAATATAAAAATGTATACTACCAGGCGATGCAGCTTGAAGCGGATAACATAGAGAATATTACGATTACAGCAAGAGGGCCTGCAGGAAGAGGAATCACAATTAATAATGAAGCGGAAATAAAAGACTTACTTACACACCTTCAAGATGACATTAAAAATGAAACGTACGAGGAAATAAAAGAAGGTCAAGGGTATGTAAGTGAAATAATGATTAAATTGAAGAATAAAAACACAAATGCTAGGTATGATTCTCATTACGAAGCATATCACTCCATACGAGCTTCTTATACATCCGTTTTGAACTGGTTAAAGGAAAATGGAGAGTATGAGGATGCAGTTTTAACAGCAGATGAATTTGAATATATTCTCATTTCAAAAGGAGATATCCTAAAGAAAGATGAATTGTACTCACTTTCACCAGAGGAAATAGACAAAAAAATGATGAATGATCCATCTACCGTGAAAATTACAGACCCTGAAAAAATTTCAATGGCATTGCAGTATTCAAGTGACTCTAGGGAAGATGAATATTTAGTCTCAATGAAATATAAGAAAGAAAATCACTCAGAACATAGAGGAATAAAAATGAAATATTACAAGCTCTTAACTGAAAACTGAAGGTAGTGAGGCACAATGGATTACTCGTTGTTATATCAACAACATTATCACACGCTTTATAACGCCGTTCATTATATTATTAAAGATCACTTTTTAAGCGAAGATATTGTACAAGAAACATTTATTAAAGCTTTTGAAAAGTCTGAAACGGTGAAGGATGAACAGAAAATTGGTGCGTGGTTAAAGACGGTGGCAAAACGGACAGCAATTGACTTCTTACGAAAACAAAAGAGATGCAGCTGTGACTGTTTAGAAGAAACACTCAATTTGGCAGTTGAGGAGTCAACAGAGAAACACGCTGAATGGAATTGTTTTAAAGGTGAAGTAGAAAGAGAAATTAAAGCACTAAAGATAGAACAACAGCAAATTCTTTGCCTAAAAATAAATAAAGGTTTAAAAGAAAGAGAGATTGCAAGTTTCCTGAATTTGAATCCAAGCACGGTGAAAATCAATACTTTTCGAGCAAGAAATATTTTGAAGAAGAAATTTGAACAACAAGTTATTACAGCATAAGCAAAAATCCGTCATATTGACGGATTTTTTTATTTGACTTGATATGAGATGTCAAACTTTGTTTATAGAGGAAACGATATTCTGCAATGTGACATATTTCTCAGGAAATAAATTGGAATGTTGTTTGAATTTGTATTTTACAAAAGAAACTGTCGAACGAATTAGAAAGGGAGAAGGAAAGAGGTGTGGAACTAAAGAGATAAGGAATAAAAAAGAGGAGGAATAACATGTACGAATTGATAGAATTATTTGTCAGGCGTGTAACGGAACAACCACATCTCAAGCCTATTTTACCAGCGACACCAGTTCGTGTTTGTCTGCAAGCAGGATATAAATTGCACTTTCTTATGATTTCTTCCAAAGCTTGTCGTGTAACGAATGATTCTAAGGGCAAAATTGATATTTGGATAAAAGGAGATGATTTTGCCATTACTTCACTACTGCTAGGTAATGAGAAATTAAGAAAACTAGAAACTAGAAACGATGTAAAAATTACCGGGAAATTACTTGATATCCTCATGATCGAAGCGTTATTCTATTTAACTGAACGTAAGCTGTCAGCATAAAGGTAGACTGTTTGAATGAGCTTTTCTAAAAATGTTTGCATAATAATCAGGCTTCAATAATATGTTTGAAATAACCAAATTGTTAAGGTGGAGATGATCTTTAGAAAAAGCTAAAAAAATAAAAAGATTCAAAAAAGTGTTTGACAGGATAAAATTTCCTGTGATATAGTCAATTCATAAATCAGTAACATTACTGAGTTAACACGTTAATTGAATAAAGTTTTCTTATCCAGAGTGGTGGAGGGGCTGGCCCTATGATACCCGGCAACCGGTTTTCGTTTTTGAAAACACGGTGCCAATTCCTGCAGAGCAATATGCTCTGACAGATAAGAAGAGAGAATCGTACATTCAACCTCTTCTTAGGAAGAGGTTTTTTTTATTTTTCTTGAAAGGAGGTTGACAAATGATTGATGAAAAGATCCCGGTAAAACATGGAGAAGTAACAATTGGCCAGTTTACTACGGAATCTGGTGTTTCACTTGAAAATGTCATCATTAGCTATGAACGTGCCGGTCCACTGGATGCTCCGATTATTTTCGTCTGTCATGCTTTAACAGGGAATCAATACTCAATTGGTACACCGGAATCACCTGGCTGGTGGTCAGGATTAATAGGTGAAAACAAGCACATTGATACAAACAAGTGGCAGGTTATAACCATGAATGTCCTGGGAGGATGTAGTGGTTCAACTGGCCCGACAAGTGAAAATGAAGACCATAAACCTTATAACTCCACTTTTCCTTTTATCACGGTTAGAGATATTGTCCGAAGTCACTATCTTGCAATGCAACAGCTTGGAATTGGGGAAGTGCACGCCATAATTGGCGGCTCACTTGGGGGAATGCAAGTACTAGAATGGGGAATCATGTACCCGGATTTTGCAAAGCTACTTTTTCCGTTAGCGACAGCTCCATATTTTAGTGATTATGGAATTGCCTATAATACAATCTCCAGGTTTGCGATAACAAATGATCCGAGCTGGAAAGAAGGAGACTATGAAACAAATCCTCATGCTGGTCTGAGTATTGCCAGGATGATAGGGATGATATCTTACCGGTCAAGAGAACAATTTAACAACAGATTTGACCGAGAGAAGCGAGAGGGATGGGGGCAAAACCATAGGGAGAAGGCATATCAAATTGAGTCTTACCTCCATTATCAAGGTGAAAAATTTGTAAACCGATTTGATGCAAATAGCTATTTGTATTTGTTGAAGGCAATGGATTCACATGATATTGGACGTGGTAGAGGCGGATGGCTTGAGGCAATAAAATTAATCACTGCCAAGGTAGTTGCCTTTAGTTATAAAGGGGATCTAATTTATCCATCAGAGACAACGAATCAGTTAGTGGAGAACTTGAAGCATAGGAATGGTGCTTCCAAGCATATAGAGGTAGATACGATATTTGGTCATGATGGATTTTTAGTAGAGTTTGAGAAATGGGGACATGTAATTGAGGAGGAGTTGAATGAAAGCAACTAAGGTAGTGTTATTAGGATTAGGGACAGTTGGTACAGGTGTATATGAAACTATCTACAGCCACCAGCTAAAATTAAGGGAAGCTACTGGAAATCCAGTCGAAATAGTAGGGGTGTTAGTAAAGGACCGAGGCAAACAACGGGACATACACAAAAGAATTCTAGTAACGACTGATATTGAAGAGTTACTAAGATTGGAAGAAGTGGATATTGTCTTCGAGGCTATTGTAGGAATAGAGCCAGCCAATTCATATATTCGAAGATTTATAGAAAAAGGATGCCATATTATTAGTGCAAATAAAGAGTTACTTGCTCATAAAGGAAGCGAGCTAACAGAATATGCCGGGAAATATAAACGTATTATCACATTTGAAGCAGCGGTTGCCGGTGGGGTACCATTAATACGCACCATTACGCAACTACTTCAAGTTAACGGAATTGTTAAAGTTGAAGCGATATTAAATGGAACGAGTAATTATATTTTAACAAGAATGAGGAATGAGCACTTATCGTATGAAGAGGTACTAAGCGATGCACAAAAATTAGGATACGCAGAGGCAGATCCCTCTAATGACATTCTAGGAATTGATTCGTTTTATAAACTGATGATACTTAGTCAACTCGTATATGGAGAGCAACCAGAATGGCAGCTAGTTGAGAGAATCGGAATTAATCAGGTAACAACCTTAGATGTATTAGTTGGAGAGAAGTTAGGGGTACGTTTGAAGCTGATTGCTTCATTAACCACGATCCAAAATCGGATTTGTGCAGAGGTAAAACCAGTGTTTGTTGACCATAGTCATCCTCTATACAATGTTGAAGGAGTAGATAATGGAATTGTCATAAATACGGATCTAGTTGGCAGTATTCTTCTGCAAGGACCAGGTGCAGGGTCAAAAGCCACTGCAAGTGCCATGATTGAAGACTTAGTCTATATCAATCAATATAAAAATGAAAACAGTGTAAGGCAGAGGTTCAGTTACCGTGAAGAAGGACAGGAGGAATCTTCTTCTGCATGGTTATCTATTATAAATGCTCCAAATTCTACTACACTGAAAAACAATTATTTAACAAAGACGAATCCTAGTAGCTATGGAATTAAGCATGTGAAACGTGAAATGATTAAAAATAATCAAGGCTACATTATAGGTGATATCTTAGTAGGAAAAAGAGAGGATGTGTTGAATTTTCTCCAAAAAGTAGACCAAGAGTCTTTAAGGTTCTATGAAGTGTCTTCCACAAACCTTAAGCAAGGCAACGAACAGCAGCATGTATTGCAATCAACAATTTTATAAGACTTCTTATCAAGAGTGGTGGAGGGACTGGCCCGAAGAAACCCGGCAACCGTTAACTTAAGTGTTAACTCGTGCTAATTCCAGCAGATTTTTTTCTGATAGATAAGAAGGGGACTAAGACGTACATCCTCTTCTTACATAGGGTGTTTTTTTATACCCAAAATCGTTCTTTCACTATGTGAGTTAAGACAAAACTAAATGAAAAAAGGGGAAATGTAAAATGACAAATCAATCGTATGAATTAGAGACTTTATTATTACATGGAGGTCATGCACCAGATCCGACAACAGGATCGAGAGCAGTTCCTATCTATCAAACTTCGTCTTATGTGTTTCATAACTCAGAGCATGCAAAGAGATTGTTTTCACTCGATGAGCCAGGCAATATTTATTCCCGAATTAGTAACCCGACTGTCGATGTTCTAGAGAAACGAATTGCTTTATTAGAAGATGGTGTTGCAGCTGTTGCGACATCTTCCGGGCAGGCAGCCATTTCATTAACGATTTTAAACCTGGCTCACGCAGGAGATGAAATTGTAGCAGCAACAAATCTTTACGGAGGTACGTATAATCTGTTTGCTGTAACTCTTCCAAAGTACGGAATTAAGGTAAACTTTGTTGATTCTTCTGACCCAGAAAACTTTAAAAAAGCCATTACTCCAAATACGAAGGCCATATTTGCGGAGACGATCGGAAATCCGAGCTTACAAGTTTTAGATATTGAAAGAGTAGCAGATATTGCCCATGAAGCAGGAATTCCATTAATTATTGACAACACATTTGCATCACCTTCACTTTGTAAACCGATTGAGTGGGGAGCAGATATCGTTGTTCATTCCGCAACGAAGTGGATAGGCGGACATGGTACATCTATTGGAGGTCTTGTCATCGATGGCGGGCGTTTCAACTGGAATAGTGAGAAATTCCCAGGATTCACAGAACCAGATCCTAGCTACAACGGCATTCGATATGCGAATGACTTTGGGACATTGGCTTTCATTACAAAGCTGCGAGTTCAGCTGCTTCGTGATTTCGGTTCTTGTTTAAGTCCGTTCAATGCGTTTCT
The DNA here is from genome assembly GCA_008364785.1 of Bacillus sp. BGMRC 2118. Taxonomy (GTDB): domain Bacteria; phylum Bacillota; class Bacilli; order Bacillales; family SA4; genus Bacillus_BS. The sequence goes on from VTTJ01000011.1 coordinate 90,868, forward strand.
TATTTTACAAGGATTAGAAACACTTCAACTGCGCATGGAAAAGCATACAAGAAATGCGAAGGACATAGCAGACTACTTATCGAACCATCCAGCGGTTGAGTGGGTAACATATCCTGGCCTTGAGTCACATCCTTCTTATAATCTGGCAAAGAAATATTTAAAGAACGGAGATGGAGCCGTTGTCATTTTTGGAATAAAGGGTGGCCGTGATGCAGGGAAACAATTCATCGACTCATTATCTCTATGGTCACATTTAGCAAACGTCGGGGATGCGAAATCACTTGTTATTCACCCAGCTTCAACAACTCATCAACAGCTGTCACCAGAGCAGTTAAAGGCTACAGGAGTATCCGAAGAGTTAGTGCGATTATCAGTCGGCCTGGAAGCTGTAAAGGACTTAACAAATGATTTGAATCAGGCACTTATCAAAGCAACAGGCGTTTCAAAGGATGGAAAAAGAGAAATTGTAATCAATGACGAAGGCGTGATCCGTTGGGCATTATCGTCTGCAACAGAAAGAGTTGTGATTGATGGAGTAGAACAGGAACGTACAAAAAATTTAGCCATCGTAGGATTAAGCAGTAATCCGTCCAGACCGAGTCATCGTTTGGCTGTTAAAATGCAGCGACTGGGATATCGAATTATTCCGGTGAATCCAAGAGAAACAGAGGTACTCGGAGAAAAGGCATATCCGGATTTAACATCTGTTCCGGAAGCAATCGATATTGTACAAATCTTTAGAAGTCCGGAGGCTGCGATAGAATTAGCAAAAGAAGCAGCTGTCGTTAGACCGAAAATCTTTTGGCTACAAGAAGGTGTTATTTCAGAAGAAGCTGCAACTATTGCGAAGGACGCAGGGTTAGAAGTGGTCCACAATCGCTGTACATTTAAAGAGGCGCAGCGACTGCGCGGAACGATTGCAACGTTTGCCTGTGAAATATAAGAAAATTGGATAAGAGGGGGATGAAAATCCTCCTCTCCAAAAGGAGAGAACAATAGTGAAGAAGCTAATTTCAATCATAATCCTGACTATTTCAATGAGTATACTTGGTGCGTGTGCATCAGAGACGTCTAACTCAGAGGGTAAACCGGAAGTTATACGCTTAGATTATGCTTTTTACTCGCCAACAAGCCTTGTATTAAAGGAGTTTGGCTGGGTTGAGGAAGAGTTTGAAAAAGAAGGAATCAAAGTAGAGTGGGTACAAAGCTTAGGAAGTAACAAAGCACTTGAATTTCTAAACAGCGATAGCGTTGATTTTGGATCGACAGCTGGTGCTGCGGCATTGATAGCAAAGTCAAAAGCTGCTCCAATCGAGTCCGTTTATATTTATTCAAAACCTGAATGGACGGCACTGGTTACACAAGGTTCCTCAGCTATTTCAAAGGTAAGTGACCTTAAAGGTAAGAAGGTTGCTGCTACTTTAGGAACTGATCCATATATTTTCTTGCTACGTTCCCTGGCGGAAGAAGGTTTATCTCCGTCAGATGTTGAGATTGTGAATTTACAACATGGAGATGGAGCAACAGCCTTAGTTGCTGGAAAAGTAGATGCATGGGCAGGGTTAGATCCTCATATGGCAAAGCTGGAGGTAACAGAAGGAACAAAGTTTGTGTATCGTAATGCAGATCTAAATACATACGGTACATTAAATGTTCGATCAGAGTTTGCAGAAAAGTATCCAGAATATGTAGAAAAGGTAATTAAACTTTATGAAAAAGCACGCACTTGGACAATCGAAAATGAACAAGAGGCAACATCAATACTAGCTGAGCAGGCTCAATTAGATCAGAGTGTTGCGGCACTTCAAATTACAAGAAATGATTTCTCAAACCCAATTCCAGGAAGTACACAAATAGAGGCTTTAACAGAGGCGGGAAAGCTGCTACAAACAAGTGGAGTAATCGAACAAAATGTAGAAATTGAAAAGCTGGTTAATCAATTAATTCAGCCGGAATTTGCGAAAAAAGTAATTAAGTAAACGAAGAGGAGGCTTTTATACAATGTCACAGCAAACAGAAACCAATGTTGTAAAGCCCATTCGACCAAGTTTGAAGCTTTCATTCCCTTCAAAAAAATGGACACTTTCTTCAAAGCAAGTCCTCATTGGCAGTATACTTCCTGTTGCTCTTCTCGTTTTATGGGAGTTACTTAGCAGGCTGGGAGTCATCCCACCAAACCAGCTACCTGCCCCAACGGTGATTTTACAAAAAATTGCCTCAATGATACAAGATGGTAGCTTATGGGGACATGTCGGGATTACCTTTTATCGGGTAGTTATAGGTTTCCTATTAGGAACAGTTATTGCACTTATACTAGGATCACTTGTCGGTTTCTTCCGATGGATTGAACAGTTTATCGACCCTTTGCTGCAGGCATTTCGTTCAATTCCCTCATTAGCTTGGGTGCCACTATTTATTTTATGGTTTAGTATCGGTGAAACATCAAAGATTCTTCTAATTGCTGTCGGCGTCTTTTTCCCGGTGTATTTGAACATTGTCAGTGGGGTAAAGGGAGTGGATCGAAAATTAATTGAGGTGGGGAAGATATATGGGTTCTCTACGTACCAATTAATTAGAACGATCATAATCCCTGCTTCTATGCCTTCCTTTTTAGTCGGACTTAGGAGTGGGCTAGGTTTAGGGTGGATGTTTGTCGTCGCAGCTGAGCTAATGGGAGCAAGTACAGGACTTGGGTATTTATTAGTATTTGGTCAAAATATGAGCTCTCCTGACATCATTATTGCCAGTATATTTCTATTTGCTCTTCTTGGGAAAGTTACAGATTTTCTTTTAAAAGTAATTGAGCAAAGGGTGTTGCATTGGCAGGACAGTTTATCGAGTAATGAGAGGTGAGAACATGTTTGTAAACGTAACGAAGGCAACAAAAAGGTTTGATAACGGTAACGTTGCCTATAAGAATGTTTCTTTTTCAGCCCAGGAAGGAGAAATTATAGGTCTTGTTGGTACGAGTGGTTGTGGCAAGAGCACACTTCTGAGGTCTATTTCCGGACTTGATCCGGAGTATGAGGGAAGTGTCCGTATCAATAACTATGAGGCGAAAGAATGTAAGGAATCCATCGGATTTATGTTTCAAGAGCCTCGATTAATGCCTTGGCTCTCAGTACTAGATAATGTTCAGTTTGGTAGTAACCATAAACAAAGTCAACATGCGGAACTTCTAGTTGAACAAGTGGGATTAAAGGGATTTGAAAAGCATTATCCGAAGGAATTGTCAGGCGGCATGGCACAACGGGCTGCCATTGCAAGAGCGCTTATGACATCTCCCAAGCTCTTGCTGCTGGATGAACCATTTAGTGCGCTCGATGCCTTTACAAAAATGCAGCTTCAAGACCTCCTTCTTTCTGTATGGGAGAAAAACAGGGCCACAATGCTCCTTGTCACTCATGATATTGACGAAGCCCTTTACTTATGTGACCGGATACTTGTATTTAGAGGGCAGCCTGGAGAACTGAGTAGAGAAATTCGAGTTGATAGAGGAGAAAATCTTCGCTCTCGCGGGGATGAGAAACAGTTAAAGCAAAAGGCACAAATATTAGCACTGTTAAACATTGAAAGGAGTATATCATGAGTGAACACTTCAATAGATCATTACCACCAGTGGCCGGAACCTATCAATTACAGAACTATATAGACACAGCAAGCAATTTTCAATGGGAGTCCGTTCATCCTCATTTTAGCTGGTACAAAAGCAATCTAGTAAACATGACACATGAATGTATTGACAGGCACGTGGAAGATGGAGTTGGGGATAAGACAGCTCTTATCTACGCAAACGGTCAAACGAAGGAAGAATATACATTTGCACAGCTAAAGCAAAAAATCGATGAATGGGCAAACTTGTTAAAACATGACGGTGTAAAAAAAGGTGACCGAGTGTTTGTATTTTTACCGAAGCATCCAGATTGTTATGTGGCAATTTTAGCCATTATTAAAATTGGGGCAATTGCAGGCCCGTTGTTTGAAGCCTTTATGGAAGAAGCGGTTTATGACCGAATGTATGACTGTGAAGCTTCTGTGTTAATGACCAACTTGGAGCTTCTTCCTCGTGTACCTGTAGAGAAGCTTCCTCATCTTAAGCAAGTCTTTGTAACAGATGATGTTGAGCATGCAGGAGTAGTATCGATCCCAAGAAAAATTAATGAAATTACTATTGAGGAATCAGTAACTGAATGGGTAGATTTAGAAGATGGCATGATCATTCATTACACTTCAGGTTCAACGGGAAAACCAAAAGGAGTCCTTCACGCCCACCGGGTGATGATTCAACAGTATCAAACAGGAAAATGGGTGCTTGATTTACAGGAAGAAGATATTTACTGGTGTACGGCTCATCCCGGCTGGGTAACCGGTAGTTCATATGGAATATTTGCACCTTGGTTAAATCAGGCAACAATTGTTGTACATGGCGGCAGATTTAGTGCTGAAGAATGGTTTGAAGTATTGCAGGATACAAAAGTTTCTGTATGGTACAGTGCTCCTACAGCATTTCGGTTATTAATGGATCATACAGAACGTTTATCTACATATAACCTTTCTTCACTAAGACATATTTTAAGTGTAGGTGAACCATTAAATCCAGAGGTCATTGAATGGGGAGACAAAGCACTGAAGTTGCGCATTCATGATACATGGTGGATGACGGAAACTGGTGCACAATTAATTGTGAATCTTCCATCTGCACCTATTAAACCCGGTTCAATGGGACGTCCTGTTCCAGGTATCCATGCTGCCATAATCGATGAAAATGGAAGCGAAGTCTCGCGAGGTGAATTAGGGTTACTGGCCATTAAGCAAGGCTGGCCATCCATGATGAAGGAAATATGGAAGAATGAAGCGAAATATCATTCCTATTTTGTTGGTGACTATTATATTTCGGGTGACTTAGCGACGATGGATGAAGAAGGTTATGTGTTTTTCCAAGGAAGAAGTGATGATATGATCAATTCCTCTGGAGAAAGAATCGGTCCTTTTGAAGTTGAAAGCAAACTTATCGAGCATCCTGCAGTTGTAGAAGCAGCCGTAATTGGAAAACCGGATTCAATTCGTGGTGAAATTGTGAAAGCGTTCGTTGTTCTGTCAGATGGTGTAATAGAGACTGAGGAGTTAAAAAAGGAAATACAAACGTTCGTAAGATATAAGCTTTCTGCTCATGCTATGCCGAGAGAAATTGAAGTGTTACAGGAGCTGCCAAAAACACAAATAAGCGGGAAAATCCTTCGTAGAGTGTTGAAAGCAAACGAAATAAACAGAGTAAAAGAGAAGATATGAAAACGCTAACATTTTACTGGGATAATTTTTTAGTTAAAAAATGTGTTGACTGATAGAAATTTAACATGCTACAATCACTCTCGTAATCTTTTTAAGACATAAATTATTATTTGAAAATTATATATGTGTTTTTTTCTTAAAAACACGCTCTTATCTAGAGAGGTGGAGGGACTGGGCCCGATGAAACCCGGCAACCGTCAACAATTTGTTGAAATGGTGCCAATTCCTACAAAGCGATTGCTTTGGCAGATGAGAGAGAGGCTACGTATGTAACCCTTTCTGCTCGTTTGCGGAAAGGGTTTTTTATGATATTTCTGGCGCACTAGCCAATACTACTACAAATAATAGATACCTTAGATACAAGAGAGGTGAGTAGCATGATCACATTAAAGGATGTAAAAAAGGTCTTTTCTTCAAAAAGTGGAGAAGTTACAGCAGTAAATGGAATCAACCTTGAGATTAAGCAAGGAGAAATTTACGGAATCATCGGGTACAGTGGAGCGGGGAAGAGTACGTTAATTCGTATGTTTAATCAGCTTGAAAAGCCGACTAGTGGATCCATCGTTGTAGATGATCGAGAGATGGCTACATTACGTGGGAAAGATTTACGCGTAGCTAGACAAGAAATCGGGATGATCTTCCAGCATTTTAATTTATTATGGTCACGAACAGTTCGTGAAAATATTGAGTTTCCTCTAGAAATTGCAGGTGTTGCTCCTTCAAAGCGTAAAGAACGATCAGAGGAATTAATTAAGCTCGTTGGCCTTGAAGGTAGAGAAGATGCATATCCGTCAGAATTAAGTGGAGGACAAAAGCAGCGTGTTGGTATCGCAAGAGCATTAGCGAACAACCCGAAAGTGCTTTTATGTGATGAAGCTACTTCAGCACTTGATCCACAAACAACAGACTCTATTTTAGAGCTGTTAGTCGATATTAATGAAAGATTAGGGTTAACAATCATCCTAATCACACATGAAATGCACGTCATTCGTAAAATTTGTCACAAGGTTGCTGTGATGGAAAGTGGTTCAGTTGTGGAACAAGGTGATGTTCTGACTGTATTTAAAAACCCACAAGCAGCGATTACGAAAAGATTCGTAAGCCAACTAACAGAGCCTGAGGAAGTAAAGGAAACAGGTGAGCACCTCATTGAGAAGTTTCCAAATGGTACTGTTCTGCAACTAACATTCGTTGGAGAAGGGACAGAGGCACCAATCATAACAAATGTTATTCGCAAATTTGATGTGATGGTCAACATCTTACAAGGCAAAATTTCTCATCTGCAAACTGGTGCGTATGGTACATTGTTTATCCATATTGACGGAGCAAACGATGAAATTGAAAGAGCCATTTCCTTCATACGGGAGCAATCTGTTGGGGTGGAGGTGATTTCAAATGGTTAATGAATTACTGCCTAATGTGAAGTGGGATAAAATGCTGGAGGCAACTCTTGAAACTCTCTACATGACATCAATCTCTGTAGTTGTCACCTTTATATTAGGGGTTATATTAGGATTACTTTTGTTTCTAACAGGTAAAGGAAACCTATGGGAAAACACATTCATTCAATCAGTTATTGCAGCAGTTGTGAACATCTTCCGTTCGATTCCTTTTATCATTCTCATTATTCTGCTTATCCCGTTTACAAGGTTCCTGCTCGGTTCCATGTTGGGATGGGATGCAGCATTGCCTGCACTTATTATCGGTGCTGCACCGTTTTATGCAAGGATGGTTGAAATTGCTTTACGTGAAATCGATAAAGGAGTCATTGAAGCATCAAGGGCAATGGGAGCAACGACGTGGACAATTATTACAAAGGTTTTACTTCCAGAATCAATGCCTGCATTAGCCTCTGGAATTACGGTTACAGCGATAGCTCTTGTTGGTTACACCGCAATGGCTGGAGTTGTAGGCGCTGGTGGACTTGGTACACTTGCCTTTTTAGATGGCTTCCAACGTTCACAAAGTGATGTCACATTTGTAGCGACTGTCATCATTCTCATTATTGTTTTTATCATTCAAATAATTGGTGATAAAGTCACACATGCACTAGATAAAAGATAACTTCCGCTCCATATGGACGAAAGATAAATACTAAAAAGTAAAAGGAGAATACACATGAAGAAAATTTTAGGTTTTGTCAGTTTAGCAGTATTACTATTAGCTTTAACAGCTTGTGGAGGAAATGAAGGGAAATTAGTCGTAGGTGCTTCCAACGTACCTCATGCTGAAATTTTAGAACAAGTTCAGCCAATTCTTGAAGATGAGGGAATTGAACTAGAAATCGTTCCATTTCAAGATTATGTATTACCAAACAAAGGACTTGCAGATAAAGAATTAGATGCAAACTATTTCCAACACATTCCATATCTTGAGTCACAAATGGCTGACAACGGATATGACTTTGTCAATGCTGGTGGAATCCACATTGAGCCAATTGGTGTTTATTCTAAAAAATATAAGAGCTTAGATGAACTACCAGAAGGTGCTGTAATTATTATGAGTAACTCTGTTGCAGACCATGGCCGTATTTTAACAATGCTTGAAAGCAAAGGACTTATCAAGCTAAAAGAAGGTATTGATACAACAAAGGCTACGGAAGATGACATCGTAGAAAACCCTAAAAATTTAGATTTCAGAGCTGATGTAGAAGCAGGATTACTTCCTCAAGTTTATAATAATGATGAAGGCGATGCAGTGCTAATCAACACAAACTATGCGATTGATGCAGGGTTAAACCCATTGAAAGATGCAATTGCAATCGAAGGCTCTGATTCTCCATATGTAAACATCATTGCTGTTCGTGCTGGTGATGAAGATCGTGAAGAAATCAAAAAGTTAGTTGAAGCACTACGTTCAAAAGAAATCCAAGCATTCATTGAAGAGAAATACGAAGGTGCAGTAGTACCTGTAACTGAATAATAGTTAAGAAGGACACCCATTTTTGGGTGTCTTTTTTGGATATAAATGTTAATTCGTCTGAAAAATAATGAAAGTCGTCCAAATAAAAATAAAAGTCGTCCGAAAAGATTCATAACTCGTCCAGAATGTTGTAAAAATCGTCCGAATTATAACCAATGAAACCAGTTTCTTCCTATTAATATAGACAAAATGCATACTCCACTTAAATTAATCCATACTAAAGTTGTTAAACATTAATTTTTAGGAGTTGAATGTGATGGATTATCAACCGCGAAATTCTACTGAAGCTGCATTACATGACTATAAACTAGGATTAGGTACGTTTACTCAAAAGATGCCGGATCTTGCTCACCATTACAATGCTTTTACAGAAGCTTGCTTCAAAGAAGGAATACTTGATCAAAAACAAAAGCAGTTGATTGCCTTGGGAATTAGTCTGTACTCTCAGGATGAATACTGCATTATTTATCATACAAAGGGTTGTCTGGACCAAGGTGCAACAGAGGAAGAGATTCTTGAAGCAGTAGGTGTAACAGCTGCATTTGGTGGAGGAGCGGCAATGAGTCAGGCTGTAACATTAGTTCAAGAATGTATGAATGAATTAAATGAGTTGAAGCAATAACAAGTAAATAAAGCGCGTCCTTCTCACATACATACTCATGAGCGAGAAGAGCGCGTTTTTTTTTATGGTTCATTTTCTAAAACGTTGTTGCTTATCGTAAACTGATTCTGTGTGTACAACAAAGTATTAGAAGCAAAATAAGGTTGGATTAGAAAAGAACAGCTCACTTTATGTATAGAAGTACCCAGATTTGGGATTTTTACGCATATCAACAATTTATATGAAAACAGCCTTACTATTTGTGTACATTAAAACGGGATAAGTCGAATTTCCATATATTTTAGAGGATAATTATCACTCAGTCAGTTAATGTAACGAAATGTGGAGTCATCCATAAATATCCATCAATTTGAATGAGTATCGACTTTGAGTGGACAAGTTATACATTGGTAGAATTACAGTGTACAATAAAAACTCGAAAGGGATGATTCTTATCCATTTGCAACTAAACTATACGTCCGAAATGGAAAAGGCAATGCAAAAATCACATGGTATGGGTTATGCGGAGTATAGCTGTAAGTTGAAAAAACGAATGCAAGTTGAAATGAAACGTCAAAAGGAATACGAAACTAGTTGTAGATTACGATCTGGACTTAACATGCATACAGTTTACAATACGTTAAAGAACTAGCTTATATAAGCTAGTTCTTTTGTAATGGCTGTTATCGTACGATTGTTGCTTTGAGTAATAATCCCAAGAGCTGGATTTTTACCTTAGTATTCAGATACTTCTATGCATAAAGAAAGTTGCTCTTTTCTCTAATCCGAACTCAATTTGGTTCTAACACTGGTTATTTGTCACCCAGAGAAATTGTACTAAAAGCAACAAAGTTTAGAAAAGAGCCTTTGTAATATTATACCGGCTAGTATGAGGGATATCCATGAAGTAAAGAATAAAAAAGAGTGAGAATATTGTATTTCACCTTACGAAAGGACATGCTTTTTGATACAATGAGAATTGCCTAATTATTACTATTGAATATACATATTTCATAAGGAAGGACTCATCGTCTTTATATTTGATATTATATTTTAAATAGTATAAGATTAGAATGAGAATAAATTGAGAATGACCAAAATCGAGTTCTCTACAAAAAAACATTTTTGTTTAAATAACGGAGGTATAGCAATGGGTTCTACTTTAACAATTAAAGATCTTCATGTTTCTGTTGAAGGAAAAGAAATTTTAAAAGGTGTGAATCTTGAAATTAAAGGCGGAGAGATTCATGCTGTTATGGGACCAAATGGTACTGGTAAATCAACATTATCATCAGCAATTATGGGTCACCCTAAATATGAAGTAACATCTGGAAGCATTACACTAGATGGTGAAGATGTATTAGAAATGGAAGTAGATGAGCGTGCTCGCGCAGGTCTATTTTTGGCAATGCAATATCCAAGTGAAATCAGTGGAGTAACAAATGCTGACTTCTTACGTTCTGCAATCAATGCACGTCGTGAAGAAGGAGATGAGATTTCATTAATGAAGTTTATCCGTACAATGGATAAGAGTATGGAACTTCTTGATATGGATCCAAACATGGCACAGCGTTACCTAAACGAAGGTTTCTCTGGTGGAGAAAAGAAACGTAACGAAATTCTTCAATTAACAATGCTTGAGCCAAAGATTGCAATACTAGACGAAATTGATTCTGGTTTAGATATCGATGCTCTTAAAGTAGTTTCAAAAGGTATTAATGAAATGCGCGGAGAAGACTTCGGATGCTTAGTGATTACTCACTATCAACGCCTTTTAAACTACATCACTCCAGACGTTGTTCACGTAATGATGCAAGGTCGTGTTGTAAAATCCGGTGGTCCTGAACTAGCACAACGCTTAGAAGCTGAAGGATATGATTGGATTAAACAGGAATTAGGTATTGAAGACGAAACAGTAGAAGCTTAAAGCGGTTAGGAGGATTAACATGACGTTAGAGACGAAACTTCCATTTGATCAGGAGTATATCCGTAATTACTCTAAAGAACTAGGGGAACCGGAATGGCTGTTAGATCTTCGCTTACAAGCTCTTGCTAAAGTCGAAGCTCTTCCCCTGCCAAAGCCGGATAAAACGAAAATTGATAGCTGGAACTTTACAAACTTCCAAAATCACGTAGTGAAAAGCGAAACAGTATCTTCTGTTGATGAATTACCAGAAAATATTAAAGCTCTTATTGATACAGAAGAAAGCAAAAACTTACTGATTCAAAGAGATCAAACAGTTGCTTACACTACACTATCTGATGAATTAAAAAACCAAGGTGTGATCTTTACAGACATTCACACTGCTGCTCGTGAGCATGGTGATTTACTGCAAAAGTATTTCATGAAGGATGCTGTAAAAGTTGATGAGCATAAACTTACTGCATTACACGCAGCATTAGTGAACGGTGGAGCATTCGTTTATGTTCCAAAGAATGTGATTGTTGAAGCACCACTTCAAGCAATCTATATCCAAGAAAATAAAGATGCAAATCTATTCAATCACGTAATCGTTGTTGCGGATGATAATAGTGCTGTAACATATGTTGAAAACTACATCTCTATAAACAATGAGAGTGAATCAATTGCCAATATTGTTGCAGAAGTAATTGTCGGTGCAAACGCCCAAATTACATTTGGTGCTGTCGACAGTTTATCTAAAGGAATCACAACCTATGTGAATCGTCGTGCGAACGTTGGTCGTGACGGTAAAGTAGAATGGGCACTAGGTTTAATGAATGACGGTAATACTGTATCAGAAAACGTGACTCACCTAATTGGTGACGGTTCATACGCAGATACAAAAACAGTTACAGTTGGTCGTGGAGAGCAAAAGCAAAACTTCACTACTAGTGTCATTCACCATGGTAAGCATTCTGAAGGTTATATCTTAAAGCATGGTGTAGTGAAAGAGAGTGCATCTCATATCTTTAATGGTATTGGTAAGATTGAGCATGGTGCATCTAAATCAAACGCTGAGCAATCATCACGCGTACTCATTCTTAGTGAAAAGGCTAGAGGAGACGCAAACCCAATTTTATTGATTGATGAAGACGATGTAACAGCAGGTCATGCTGCATCAGTAGGTCGTGTTGACCCACTTCAACTATACTACTTAATGAGCCGTGGTATTCCACAAGTGGAAGCAGAACGTCTAGTTATTCACGGATTCCTTGCTCCTGTAGTAAATGAGCTTCCGATTGAAGCAGTTAAAAAACAACTTGTTGAGGTAATTGAAAGGAAAGTAAGATAATGGATATCAAAGATATTCGTAGTCAATTTCCTATTTTGGATCAACAAGTAAACGGAAGACCACTTGTTTACCTTGATAGCGCTGCGACATCTCAAAAGCCAATTCGTGTTATTGAAGCTCTTGAAACATACTATAAGGAGTATAACTCCAACGTTCACCGTGGTGTTCATACGCTTGGTACTAGAGCAACTGATGGCTATGAAGGGGCAAGAGAAAAGGTAAGAAAATTTATTAACGCTACATCAATTGAAGAAGTGATTTTCACACGTGGGACAACAACAGCATTAAACACAATTGCTCAAGGATATGCCCGTGAAAATCTTTCTGAAGGCGATGAAATTGTCATAACATATATGGAGCACCATGCAAACGTCATTCCTTGGCAACAAGTAGCAAGAAAAACAGGTGCAACATTGAAATATTTAGATCTACAAGAGGACGGCACGATCTCTTTAGATGAGGCAAGAAAAGTCATTACATCGAATACAAAAATTGTTTCAATCATGCATGTTTCTAACGTACTTGGTGTTATTAACCCTATTAAAGAATTAGCAAAAATTGCTCATGAAAATGGTGCAATCATGTGTGTGGATGGTGCTCAAAGCACACCACATATGAAGGTAGACGTACAAGACCTAGATTGTGATTTCTTTGCATTTTCTGGTCACAAAATGTGTGGGCCTACTGGGATTGGGGTACTTTATGGGAAAAAGCATTTGTTAGAAAACATGGAGCCAGTTGAGTTTGGTGGAGAAATGATCGACTTTGTTCAACTTCATGAATCGACATGGAAAGAGCTTCCGTGGAAGTTTGAAGCAGGTACTCCGATTATAGGTGGCGCAATAGGTCTTGGAGCAGCAATTGATTTTCTAGAAGAAATTGGTCTAGATCAAATTAATGCCCATGATCAAAGGTTAGCGAAATATGCGTATGAACGCATGGCAGAAATCGAAGGGTTGCATATATACGGTCCTAAAGAACGCACAGGACTTGTAACGTTTACGATTGATGACGTTCATCCACATGATGTAGCAACAGTTTTAGATGCAGAAGGAATTGCAGTTCGTGCTGGACATCACTGTGCACAGCCTTTAATGAGATGGTTAAAGGTTTCCGCTACAGCGAGAGCAAGTTTTTATCTGTACAATACTGAGGAAGAAATTGATGAGCTTGTCAAAGGGATCATCAAGACAAAGGAGTATTTTAGCAATGTCTTTTAATAATTTAGATACTCTGTACCGTCAAGTGATTATGGATCATTATAAAAATCCTAGAAATAAAGGTACACTAGATGGAGAAAATATCTCAATCGATATGAATAACCCAACTTGTGGAGACCGCATTCAACTTCAATTGAAAATTGAAGATGGAAAAGTCTCAGATGTTAAATTTGATGGAGAAGGCTGCTCAATTTCCTTATCTTCTGCCTCAATGATGACACAAGCCATTAAAGGGCAATCAATAGAAACTGCTTTAAAATTGTCAAAAATCTTTTCGGACATAATGCAAAGTAAGGAATATGATGATACGATAGATCTAGGCGATATTGAAGCCTTACAAGGTGTCTCCAAGTTCCCGGCACGTATCAAATGCGCAACGTTAGCTTGGAAAGCCATGGAAAAAGGGATACACAGTCAAGAACAATAAGTGGGAATGCTTTAGCATTTCCACTCGAAATGGAGGGTTCGATTATGGCAAAAAAAATGCCTGATATCGGTGACTATAAATACGGTTTTGCGGATAAAGACGTTTCCATTTTCCGTTCTAAGCGTGGTTTGACGAAAGAGATCGTTGAAGAAATTTCTCGTATGAAATCAGAACCACAATGGATGTTAGATTTCCGTTTAAAATCTTTAGAACAGTTTTACAAAATGCCAATGCCTCAATGGGGCGGAGATATGGCAAGCTTAAACTTCGATGAAATTACGTACTATGTAAAGCCATCTGAAGCAACTCAACGCTCTTGGGATGAAGTTCCTGAAGAAATCAAAGCTACATTCGATAAGCTCGGAATTCCAGAAGCAGAGCAAAAATACCTTGCTGGTGTTTCTGCACAATATGAATCAGAGGTTGTTTACCACAACATGCAAGAGGATCTTGAAGCGCTAGGTATAGTATTTAAAGATACAGATACAGCGTTAAAGGAGAATGAAGACATCTTCCGTGAGCACTTCGGGAAGGTAATCCCTCCAACTGACAACAAGTTCTCTGCATTGAACTCTGCAGTATGGTCTGGTGGATCATTCATTTACGTACCTAAAGGAGTAAAAGTAGACACTCCGTTGCAAGCTTACTTCCGTATTAACTCAGAAAATATGGGTCAGTTTGAACGTACTTTAATTATCGTAGACGAAGGTGCTCACGTACACTACGTTGAAGGTTGTACAGCACCCGTATATACAACGAACTCACTTCATAGTGCAGTAGTTGAAATCATCATTAAAAAAGGTGCATATTGCCGTTACACAACCATCCAAAACTGGGCAAACAACGTATATAACTTAGTTACAAAGCGTGCAGTTTGTGAAGCGAATGCGACAATGGAATGGATTGATGGTAACATTGGATCTAAATTAACGATGAAATACCCTGCAGTTATTCTAAAGGGTGAAGGTGCTCGTGGTATGACATTATCAATTGCCCTAGCAGGTAAAGGTCAGCACCAAGATGCTGGAGCGAAAATGCTTCACTTAGCACCAAATACTTCATCAACAATTGTATCAAAATCGATTTCTAAGCAAGGCGGAAAAGTAACATACCGTGGTATCGTTCACTTCGGCCGTAATGCAGATGGCGCGCGCTCTAACATCGAGTGTGATACTTTAATCATGGATAACGAATCAACTTCGGATACAATTCCATATAACGAAATCTTAAATGATAACATTTCACTTGAACACGAAGCGAAAGTATCGAAGGTTTCAGAAGAACAATTATTCTACCTCATGAGCCGTGGTATTTCCGAGCAAGAAGCAACAGAAATGATCGTAATGGGCTTCATCGAGCCATTTACAAAAGAACTTCCAATGGAATACGCAGTAGAGATGAACCGCCTCATCAAGTTCGAAATGGAAGGGTCTATTGGATAACCTATAATTATGAAAAACCAGTCACTTGTGGCTGGTTTTTTCTTGAATCATATTTTTTTTTCGAATAGAATGTTGTTTCTTTGTTTTATTTAGTACCAGGTAGCCACAATGTTTTCGAAAAATCGTCTTGTTCATAACTATTCCTTCACGTTTGTAAGAATTCTTACAAGTATGGAGAAAACCCCTTCAAGAACGGAATCTATTCCTACAACTTTTAAAGAAATTCCTTCACCTTGTCCCTAAATCACTACACCCCCACCTCATCACAAACCATACTATTTTCTTAATTCTTCAACATACGTTATGATAGTCTATATCCGAGACAACCTTATAAAAGGAGTTACGTTACATGATTTACATAGGAGTTACAGGGTGGGGAGATCATGATTCCCTTTATGAACAGCCAACCTCTCCGCGCGACAAACTGCAAGTATATGCTAGTCACTTTCCAATCGTAGAAGTGGATGCATCCTTTTATGCGATCCAACCACGAAGAAATATAGAAAAATGGATTCGAGATACGCCGGTGTCATTTCAATTTATCGTCAAGGCATATCAGGGAATGACAGGGCATTTACGTGGAGACATTCCGTTTGAATCACTAGATGAAATGTTTGAGGCATTTTTACAAACTGCCTATCTATATAAGGAACATCAAAAACTGGCTATGGTATTATTTCAATTTCCACCATGGTTTGATTGTACAAAAGAAAATGTAGCCTATTTGCGTTACTGTAAAAAGAAGATGGAAGATATTCCGTGTGCACTTGAATTTCGACATCAGTCATGGTTTTCAGAGCGGATGAGGGATAAAACACTACAATTCATGAAGGACGAAGGTTGGATTCACAGTATATGTGATGAACCTCAGGCTGGTGAAGGGTCAATACCGGCAGTGATACAGGCATCTTCAAATGAAAAGACACTCATTCGCATGCATGGACGAAATGTTCACGGCTGGACAAAACCCAAGGAAGGAAACTGGCGTGAAGTGCGATACCTATATCGATATAACGAGAAGGAACTAAATGAATGGATTCAACATGTGACGGAATTAATGAAGCAAAGTAACGATATATATCTATTATTCAACAATAATTCTGGTGGGGACGCAGCAGACAATGCAAAGCAATTTATTGAAATGCTAGGACTTGAATATACAGGCCTTGCACCAAAGCAACTCAACTTATTTTAATGGAGTTATCCATTACGGGGTGGAATATGAAGAAGATTCACTTATATCACACTAATGACTTACATAGTCATTTTAATCAATGGCCAAAAGTGGCACAATTCATAAAAGAACGTCGAGCACATCATGAATTAAGCGGTGAAGAGATGCTGCTATTGGATATTGGAGATCATATGGACCGCTTTCATCCAATTACAGAGGCAACACGAGGAAGAGCGAATGTACAGTTAATGAATGAACTGGAATATGATTTTGTGACAATCGGTAATAACGAGGGAATTACATTAGCTCATGAGGAACTTGATGAATTGTATGAAGAAGGTTCTTTTCAAGTATTGGTGGGGAATTTATTGGATTCAGATCGAGAAGTACCGAAATGGGCAAACAGGTACTCCATCCATCAAACAGAATCAGGAGTAAATGTGGGAATTATCGGGGTGACAGTACCATTTCAAAAGTTTTATGAGCTATTGAACTGGCATGTATTGAATCCGCTTGAGGAACTGCCGAAACTTATTCAGGAAGTGAAGAATCAAGGTGCAGATTTGGTCATACTGCTATCTCATTTAGGAATCAGTGATGATGAGAAAATTGCAAGAGAAATCGAAGGAATCGACGTGATATTGGGAGCACATACCCACCATTTACTACCTGATGGTAGCCAAGTAAATCAGACACTCCTTTGCGGGGCAGGTAAGTTCGGAATGAACATTGGTCATGTTGAAATGTGCATTCATCCAACAAATAAGATACAGGTTCAAGCAACTGTTCATTCTGTTGAAGAGACAAGTGAATGTCCTGATACAGTAAAGTTAATAGAAAAAGAATTAAATCATGCACATGAGATTTTAAACCAACGAGTAGCATATCTCGATAAGCCACTCCATGTGGATTGGTTTGAAGAATCACCTTTTCCGAAGCTTCTAGCAGAAGCGATTAGAGAATGGTGCGGGGCAGACATTGGAATGATTTGTTCGGGTCTACTTTTGGATTCTTTAGAAAAAGGGAATGTTACACTTGGGGACCTTCATCGTGTTTGTCCACACCCTATTAATCCTTGTTTGGTCGTACTTGAAGGTGATGAACTGAAAGAAATCATTCTTCATGCTGCAACATCTGAAATGGAACAGCTACGCATGAAAGGCTTTGGATTTAGAGGAGAAGTAATCGGTAAGATGATTTACGATGGAGTAGAAATTGAAACAAAAAGTCTAGAAGATGGTAAAGAACATGTTACCTCCATATTTATCAATGGACAACGCATACACCCCAAAAAGGAATATCGGATTGCGACCCTGGATATGTTCACGTTTGGCTCCTTGTTTCCTGAAATTTCACATGCAACGAATAAAAAATACTACCTGCCTGAAATGCTTCGTGACCTTTTAAAATGGAAATTATCACGTATGCAGGAATAATGCACAGAATCCTTTCCTTTTCATAAGATGTAGAGAGGAAAGGGGTGTGAAAAGATGGTAACAATGACACCAATTATAATAGATGGTCACCAGTTCACAGCCATCACTGTGAAGCTACCAAAGACGAATTTTATGGCGGTGACAACTGAAAAGGGATATATTATGTGTGGCGCTCTTGATGTTGCTTTATTAAATGAGAAACTGAAGGACCGTGGGATTGTTGCAGGAAGAGCAGTAGGGGTACGAACAATCGAACAACTTCTTGAAGCTCCTCTTGAATCAGTGACATACGAAGCAGAGAACTTAGGAATTAACGTAGGGACACTCGGCAAAGATGCCCTTATTAAAATGCTCTAAACTTTCGAAAGTTTTATATATGAAATGAACCTGTCAAAGTAAATTTGACAGGTTTCGTCATTTTTCGTCATAAATGAACTTACAATTTCTATCACATGATATATACTATAGATATCTGAACTTTGAATAAGGGGACTGAAATGAAACTAGTTGCAACTACTTCCATTAAACCTGGTACAACGTTAAGTAAGGCGATCAAGAACCAAAAGGGACAAGTTCTTATTAATGAGGGTGTGCCGTTAACAGAAAGAATGATTATGCGTCTTCTAGATTACCGAATCTCGTTCGTTTATATCGATGAAGAAAAAACAAAAGATATTGAAGCTAAAGGTACGATTAGCGATGAAACGTATAGCAAAGCAATTCAAACCATTGAGAACACATTTAACGAGTTAAAATCAGAAGGTGGAATGACAAACTCTTTTGTCATTGAAAAAGCGACGAAACAGTTTACTGACGTGATTCAGTCAGTCTTGTCTGAATTAAAGGGAAATGAAGAATTATTCACTCTTCTAAGTAATGTAATAGTTCATGATCATTATATTTTTACTCATTCATTTAACGTAACGTTATATTCTCTAGCTATTGGAATTAAGTTAAATTTAAGTGAGAAACAATTAGAGGCATTAGGTCTTGGTGCCTTATTACATGATGTAGGGAAAATGCTAATACCTCATGACATCCTATTGAAGCCGGGAAAATTATCAATGGAAGAATATGAAATGGTTAAAAAACATACAACGGATGGATTTAATTTGCTAAGGAATTTACCGAATGTACCATTGACGGCAGCTCACTGCGCTCTGCAACACCATGAACGACTTGATGGTTCAGGGTATCCACGTGGGATAAGTGGGGATGAGATACACCTATTTGGAAAAATTCTGGCAGTAGCAGATGTCTTTGATGCGGTAACAACGAACCGTGTATACAGGCAAGCCATGCTTCCGCATGAAGGACTGGAGATATTATATGGCGGTACTGGTATACACTTTGATCCCAAAATGGTGGAAGCATTCCGAAATGCTGTTGCGATCTATCCGGTAGGTTTGTCTGTTACGTTTAATGATGGTAGAACGGGAATTGTTTCAACACAAAATCCTGGATATTGTGATCGCCCAATCGTAAGAATTTTAGAAGAAAATGGTGTAGAAGTTGAACCGTATGAGGTAGATCTAAAAGAGGACCTTGGTGTTATGATTACCAAATGTAGCTTAGAAGCAGAATCAGCATAGCGAAAAGCAATGGACAATTTGTTCATTGCTTTTTCATTTAATTAGGATGATTTCATATACACTGTTGCTTTCTAGTAATAATCCCAAAAGCCGGATTTTTACCTAGTACCTAGATACTTCTATACAGAAAGAGAGTTGCTCTTTTCTAATCCAACCTCAATTTGCTAGTAAAGCTGGTTGTACACTCAGAATAATTGAACCAATAGCAACAAGTTTTAAAAAGAGCCTTTAATTACTATCTATAAATCCTTTTATCAAAGAGAACAATAAACCAGTACTTCAATGAAGAAAGAGGGGGAACGAAAAAATGAAAATTTACGTGTTGCATTCCAGTATGTTTGGTCATACAGAGGTTCTAGGTACTGCCGTTGCGGATGGTGCTCGTGAAGTACAAGGAGCAGAAGTAATTTATAAATCAGTTGACGATATAGAGCCGGAAGAGCTTAATGAAGCTGCAGGCATTATTTGGGGCTCTGGAGGAGTATTTGGTGAACCTAATGTGAAGATGTCAACCTTCTTTTCAAAGTTAGGTTATGCATGGTTCACAGGTGCCTTGCAAGGAAAGGTTGGCGGTGTATTTGCAACGACGACTACCCAACATGGTGGCGTTGAGAACGTTTGTCGTGCCTTGCAAACACCGATGTTTCATCATGGAATGATTGTTGTTTCAAATACAGGAGCAATTACTCCCGAGAGATCTCAGTATGGTTGTCCTTATGGTGCGGTAGCAGTGGTTCCGACTGAGGAATCAAAAGAAGCTCCAATGAACAAACCAAACGATACAGAAATGCAACTGGCAAGAGAATATGGAAAATTAGTTGCAGAGACAGCAGTAAAACTATATAAATAAACAATAAAAAGTAACACAGTTGCTGCTGTGTTACTTTTTGGTTGTTTTCGTATAGATTGCTTTGCTTAAAGATCTCCAAAAAATTGAATTACTAGCAACAAAGTTTTAGAAACAAGTCTACTTTTTCAATAATACATTCTCTAAATAGAAAATTAAGGCATCCACTTGACCGTCAATGTCCATGATAGATTTACCGCCAAAGCAATGATACAAAAGGAGACCATCTTGAACATTTAATACAAAGTCGGTTATTGCAGTGATGGATTGACGTGGATGAAATTCTCCTCGCCTTACTCCTTCTTCAAGAAGCTCATTATATAATTTACGCCATTTTATAGAACGGTTTAAAATATAGGACAATCGCTCTTCGTCACGCCATCCATTTACACTGTACTCAAATTGCACAGCTCCGAAGTTGGGTATTGATATATTTCGATAGCCTTCAACAATCTCTAAAATAGCATTCCAGATGGGGACGTCTGATTGAATGATATCCCGTAATGTATGGAGGTTTTCTTGATCTCCAAGATCTACAATTTCACGATACATTTCCTCTGTGCTTGAAAAGTATTGATACACTCCGCCACGACTTAATCCACTTTTATCAACGATGTCCTTCATCGTCGTTGACTCAAATCCCTTTTCAATAAATACTTCACGAGCAACTTGCAAAAGTTCTAACTTACGATTTTCTTTATATTCCTCCGTCACTTTCGGTGACATGATGACCCCTACTTTCAACACTTCTTTTTGAGATGAGCATTGTTGTACCTAAACAGATAAGTAATACACCTGCTAGAACGAACGTTTGAATAACACCAATTGTTTGTGATAACACTCCGCCTAGACCCATCCCGATAAAAGAAGATATGGTTGTGATACTTCCAATTGTACCAAAAACTCGGCCCGTTTTAGAAACAGGAACTTGCTTTTGTACACTAATTTGAAATGGAATGGCAGTAAGCCCAAATGAAGCACCAGCTATAAAGCATAGAAGAGGGAATAGCAGATAAATGAAGGTAATATCTAGCCTTGTCATGAGTGCAGCTAGCGCAAAGGCACCTCCAACTCCGATTCCACCAAGTGAAGTTGTGACTAACACGTTTGGTAACTTAGTTTTTGTAAGAACAGCAGAAGAGACAAACATTCCAACACCACTGGCAGCCATCGCATATCCAACGAGAGTGGTAGGCTCTTCAAAAATCAAGCGGGCTAATACCATAAACTGAGTATCAGCAATTTGCAGGACTAAAAGAGAAGCACTAAATAAAAACAAACTAGTTAAAAGTATAGGAAAACCTTTTAATATCTCAAAGCCTTCTTTCATCGTGCTAGAAATCTCTTGTAAGGATAACTTAGACTTTTGCAGGGTGTCACTTGCCGAATGGACAACTGTTTTAGGTACGCCAATTAGAAATAAAGCAGACAATACGAAACTAATTGCATCAAGGAAGAATGCCCACTGAACACCTACAGACGCTACTAACAGTCCGCTAATTGTTGGTCCTATAACTTTAGCGCCGTTATCAATCATACCACTGATACCAGTGGCCATCTGAATATCATCTGTATCTACAATTTCTTTTAGCTTTCCGTTTTTTGCTGGCATAAAAAACGCTACAAAGATACTTTTTAGCGTAATGAGTACGTAAACCTGCCAAAGTGAAGTAGAGAATGCGACACCTAGAACCGCAACAGCACTCAATATATCGGAAATGATCATAATCTTTTTTCGATCAAATTTGTCTGCAACGCTTCCCGCTATCGGTCCCACCACGATCATTGGCCCTGCAAAGCAGAGCGTTAAGGCAGATACGGCAATGGGAGAGGCGTTCCACTTAATTGCTACTAATGTCATTACGGCTAAAATATCAAGCCAATCCCCTAAGGATGATACGATTTGTGAAGAAATTAACCATAGATAAGATTTATTCTTTAATAAAGCTGATTGTTGTTTCGTTTTCATCGAATAAAACCTCCTTTAAATTTTAAAACTGACACCTGTGTCGTTATTATAAACCGACACGAGTGTCAGTTTCAATACCTTTTTCAAAAAATAGGCCAAAAAATTATAAGGACAAAATAGGCTTATCTTTGACGTTTAGCGCATACATTTTTTATAGGGAGGGATCAGCTTGGCAAAGTTTCGTGGAATTGGCCCGCCAAAAGTAAAAAAGGGAAAAGGACCATTGCCTTTTCGGTATGTGTTTTTGTTATCTATCGTGATGTTTATGTTTTCAACTGCAGTCGGTCTTATTGTAGTCAATGAGGGAATTGAACCGGTACTACAGGATTTTGCAAATAATGAAACAAAGAGAGTGGCAACATTAGCAATAAATAAAGCAGTTAATCAAAAGGTTGCAGAAGGGTTAGACGTTAGAGAGCTTTTCATAACAAAAGAAAATACAAGTCAAGAGATTACAATGGTGAATGTAGATAACGCAATGGTAGCTAAAGTTCAATCAGAAACTACAACAGCTGTACAAAAATATCTGAAATTAGCTGAGGAAGGAAAAATTGAACAACTAGAAGTCTTAACAGAAATTGAAATTGAGAAGAGTCGAGATTCGGTTGAACAAGGGATTATTAGAGAGATACCATTAGGTCAAGCAACAAATATGGCTATTTTAGGTAACCTAGGACCCAAAGTACCGATAAGCTTCACAACTGTTGGACAAGTGGAATCTGACGTTATTCATAAAATAGAAGAGTTCGGAATAAATAACTTTCGTATACTAGTTCTCGTGAAAATTGAGGTAAGTGTTCAAGTCATTGTTCCTTTTTCAACTAAAATTACAACAGTGAAGAATACCATACCAATTGGTGATGTTATATTACCTGGTAAAGTACCGGAATTCTACAACGGTTCTAGTGGAGATGGAGTAAGTCCGTCAATAGAGATATCACCATGATTTTATGGTAAGAGAGGCGATTGATATATAGCGCCTCTTTTTTTGTACGTAAATTTTTGATAGGCAAATAGGAATTAGGAAAAAGTAAACGTACCTATATTTACAGGAGGAACTCATGAAGCAATCATTCACTATACATTGTCAAAACGAATATGACAAACTGAAAACCGTGATTGTTTGTCCACCGTTAAGCTTATCTGAAGGAAAGTCATTATACTCCATAAATGGTGAATCACATAAAGTTAGTATTAATCTTGATAAAGCCATGTCACAACATGGGGAGTTTACAAGAGTACTGAAGGAACAAGGCATTGAAGTTTTGTACCTTCCAAGTATTAAGCAATTTACAGAAGGTGTTTTTACGAGAGATGTGGCGTTTACTCTTGGTGAGGAAATTTTCATTTCACACATGGCACATCCACCGAGAACAGGTGAGGAAGAAATCCTGATGAACGTGTTAAATGAAAGAGGTATCCACCATCACGACTTAATGAGAGATCATATTGAAGGAGGGGATGTTCTAATTGATGGATCCACGATTTATGTCGGCATCAGTAATCGTACGTCTCAGCAGTCAGTAGACCATTTACAAAAGCTCTTGCCTCACTATGAAGTTATTTCGTTACCGTTTAGTGATGAATTTCTTCACTTGGATTGTTTATTCAATATCATTTCTCCGAAGGAAGCAATCCTCTATCCTGGTGAATTTGATTCGGAAAAGGAAAGCTTGCTAAGAGAACGATACGATATGATTGAAGTATCCTCTGATGAACAAAGAACACTTGGTGTGAACATACTCTCCATCGGTGAGAAGAAAGTAATTAGCCAGCCGATGAATGAGCAAGTGAATGAACAACTCCGTGAAAGAGGGTATGATGTGATACTAATTGACTTCTCAGAAATTATTAAAGCAGGTGGAGCTTTCCGGTGCTGTTCACTGCCTCTTTTAAGAGAAAAAAAATAAGCAGGTAAAAGCACCTGCTTACTCTTCCTTTTCTGATTCTGCTGCTCCATCTTCTACAATTGTTAGAAGTTCACTCCAAAAAAAACTTCCTTCCGCAATAGACTCACATTCATTTATCTCAGCACTGTTTTCGAGTTGCTGCTCATCCTTTTTCATGGTTTCCTCCTAGGCAAGTACATGTTATGGTTCTAGCGTTTTCAGTTTTAGATGATAATATACGACTCAGGCGAGGTAAAGAAACGTCTAATGCTTCATCCAGTATTATCTTTTGTATACGATGATCTTCAATAACATTATGTAGCACGTCAGGCTCTACCCAAACTCGAGCAGCAGATTCGTCAGTTTCCTGAAAGGGGAGGATGTGTTCAATATCCATTCTGTAATAAACTTGATACCCAACGAGAGGGTATTTTCCATCTGGATTAAAAAGTGGATTTTCTTTATGACTCACTTCAATATATCCAAGCAACATCACTTTTCCAGTTACATATGCTTCTTCCATTGCTTCACGATAAAAAGCATCTTCAGGAGCCTCACCTTTTTCAATATGTCCTCCTGGTACATTGAATCCTCTATCTTTAATTTTAACTAACAGTATTTTTCCTTCATAAAAACAATAGCCATGCACACTCGTAATCAATGCTTCATTAGGTAAATTCTTATACGGCCGCCAAATTAATTGAACAATGTTTCCATCCCAGTTTACAGTTGTGCTAGCTTGACTCATAACAACACCTCCTCCTTTTATTTAGATATTCGTTTTTGACTAAGGATTTCCTATTGTAGTATTTGGATAAATATGTATGAAATGTGAAACCTTTGCAATTTTTAATCGTAAAAGAAGGAGGGGGGATTAGTGATGAAGAATATAGGAATTGTACTAGGAACAATTGTAGTAAAAAGTGCACTACTATGGTATATCTCTCAACTATTAGATTGGAAGTTCATTGACTTTGCCTTTTTAGGAGGAGTTGCTTTATTTGGATTGTGTTGGTTTTTCCAAATGAATGCAGTGAAAATGAGAAATGAAAATAGCTCATATTCAAGAGGAATGTACAGAAACGATGACCAAGGTGTGGAAGTATTTCGCTTTCAGTTAAATCCTGTATTAACAGGAATGATTCTTTATATCTTGTTAAGTGGGATTAGTACATTTGTTTACTATATAGAATATTTTTAGTGGAGTACATAGAATGGAGAAATGCTACATATGATGAAGCTCAGTTTAATGAAGAACGTTGTTCAGACAGTTGGATCTGACTGGAAAAGTAATCTTGCAGAAGAAATAATAAACTACTGGGATTATGAGTTGGATTCTGTCTATTACTGGAGAGCAAGTGCTAACTTTATCTTCGTTTGCAACACAAAAGGAAAACGTGCCTTTTTACGGTTTAATTCAGTCGATGAAAGATCTAGGGAGCAAATACAAAGTGAGATATCAATTGTTAACTACTTAAGTGCCAAGCAGCTTGAGGTAGCCAAACCTATTTTATCAAAACATCAAAATTATATTGAAAAAGTTGAAACAACATTAGGAGTGTTCTATGCTTCTTTGTTTGAAGGATTAGAAGGTGAACAGCTTGAAATGGAACAGCTTAATTCTGAGCAATTTCATATATGGGGTAAAGCGCTAGGGAAGTTGCACGAAGTAAGTAAAGGGATAACTGAAGAAAAAATAGCAAGCATAAGAAATCGACATAGTTGGAAAGATCATGCTAATCTTATTAAGAAATACGTAACAGGTGAGCTAGTAGAAGAAGCTGAATCAGTGATTTCTCAACTAGAGAGTCTTGATACAACAAGTCAAAATTTTGGTTTAATTCATTTTGATTTTGAGTTGGATAACATATATTGGGATAATGGTTCGATTAGTATACTAGATTTCGATGATGCATCACATTATTGGTATGTTGCCGATATTGCTTTTGCTCTGCGTGATTTACATGAACCCTCCGGTGAATACTTTGAGGCATTTATGAGCGGGTATAGAAGTCAAACAGATGTCGATGAAGATATGTTAGCCAAGCTTCCTCTATTTGCAAGGTTCCATGAACTATACCTGTATGCAAGACTAAAACGGGCATTAGATCTTGAATTGTCGTCTGAACATCCTGAATGGGTAAACAATCTAGTTGAGAAGTTGACGAATCGATTATATAAACTAGCAAAAAATAGTCAGAAAACATCTTAGAGTCGTAAATTGTGAGAATTAAAACCATTTAGAAACTATCCAAATTATGGGTAGTTTTTTGTTTGAGTTGCGATAGTTCATATGTACCAGGCTATGTTCTCATACATAAAATTATTCACTGAAAAGTATTTTTGAAAGTTTGTCTTTACATTATCATATTGTGTGATTATACTAACTATATATTAAATAATCAGATAATTTAAAAGTTTCCAAATAACTAAAAAAGTTATGGCTTGGGAACAAAGAAGGAGGTCAAATGTATGGATAATCGTCCTCAATGGGGAACGCGTGCTGGATTTATTTTGGCAGCAGTAGGTTCCGCAGTAGGTCTAGGGAACATTTGGAGATTCCCTGCAGTAGCGTATGAGAATGGTGGAGGCGCATTTTTTATTCCGTATTTGTTTGCACTTTTAACTGCCGGTATTCCACTACTCATTCTAGAATTTACAATCGGTCATAAGTATCGTGGATCTGCCCCGTTATCTTATGCAAGATTGAACAAAAAGACCGAATGGCTAGGATGGTGGCAAGTAGCAGTTTCATTTGTTATTGCCTGTTATTATCCAGTTATTATCGCATGGGCAATGTCCTATTCAGCTTTCTCCTTTAACCAAAACTGGGGATCAGACACAGCAGGTTTCCTAATTGGTGAATACTTACAAGTAGGAGCACCAGGTGAAATTGGCGGTTTAGTACCTGGCGTATTTCTACCACTATTAATTGTTTGGGCAATTACACTTGGAGTACTGTTCAAGGGTGTTAAAAAGGGAATTGAAATGATTAACCGCGTTTGTATTCCTTTGCTAGTTGTATTGTTTTTAATTGTTGTTCTTCGTGCGGTAACATTAGATGGAGCAGCAGAAGGATTGAATGCTTTCTTCACACCAAACTGGGATAGTATTATGGATGGTAAGGTGTGGGTAGCAGCATATGGTCAAATTTTCTTTAGTTTATCCATTGCATTTGCCATCATGATTACGTATTCAAGCTATTTACCAAAGAAGTCTGATTTAACAAATAACGCGTTCATTACTGGCTTTGGAAACTCTGCATTTGAACTACTAGCAGGAATTGGAGTTTTCAGTGCGCTAGGGTTTATGGCAGGGCAAGTTGGAAAGCCAGTAGAAGAAGTCGTTTCATCTGGAGTAGGATTGGCATTTATCGTATTCCCACAAATTATTAATGAGATGCCTGCATTAAATGGTCTATTTGGATTCCTATTCTTCGGATCGTTAGTTCTTGCAGGTTTAACATCACTCATTTCAATTGTTGAAACGTTTATCGCTGGTATCCAAGATAAATTTAAGTTTTCACGTACAAAGGCAGTATTAATTGGTGGAGGAGCAGCTGCATTAGTATCCGTTCTATTTGCTACTAGAGGTGGATTAAACTTCTTAGACGTAGCAGATTACTTCATTAATAATTTTGGCGTAACGTTAGCAGGTCTAGCCGAAGTAGTTGTCATTGCATGGGTGCTTAGAGAACTTAAAAACCTTCAGGCACATGCCAATAGTGTATCAGATATCATGTTAGGTGCTTGGTGGAAGATCTGTCTTGGAATCATCACACCAATTGTACTTGGATATATGATGTTTGATAATATTCGTAAAAACTTAAACCCTGAAACATTCTACGGTAATGGAGATTATGGTCTATCCTTCCTTATCTACTCTGGTTGGGTAGTCGCTGGTCTGGCGCTTGTGGTTGGTATTGTATTCTCATTGTTCAAATGGGATCGCCAAACACTAAACGTACCAGATAACAAGGAGGTATCTCAATAATGGGCGCAAGTGCACTGTTTATGATGATCGTTGGGATGGTAATAATTTGGGGCGGATTAGCTGCAAGTATTACCTTTGCCGTCAAGAAAGCCAAACAAAATTCATAACAAATGAAAGACAGGTTCAATAAACTGAACCTGTCTTTTTTTATTGTTTATTTTCGATTACGTTCTTGTCTTTCCCATGCTCTTAAATGAGGGAAAGGGTCAAAAGACCACTCTGTAAATCCATTATCTTTATACATACCGTAATGTAAATGAGGTGGAAACTTACCTGCCGTACCAGGAGGACCATACCCAGAGCTTCCGACAGATCCAATAATCATGCCAGGCTCAACGATCTGTCCGACAGTCAGGTCTTTAGCAAAACCATTTAAATGAGCATAGTAATGGTATGTATTATTTAAATCACGTATACCTACTCGCCATCCACCAAATCGGTTCCAGCCTTTTACTTCTACAACGCCATAACATGTAGACCGTACAGGCACTCCATAATTTGCGAAAATATCGGTACCCTCATGCATGCGTAAACCGCCCCAGCCTCTTCGATCACCCCATGTGTTTTTATAACTATGGTTACTGCGAATCGGTACAGGGAAAGCATGCTGATCTAACTCTAATTTTCCGAAGTGCTTAAACACCTTCATGTGGCCCATAATCAAACTGACTGTCTTATCACGCTGATAGTAATCCCATAGTGCAATCTTTATATTATGATGATCACTTCCATAAGTTTGAATGTAATGAGCCATCGTGTACAAGACATCCTCATCATCCAATCGGTTCGCAACACCATCACCATTCCCATCCTGCCCAATACCACCTAAAACGCTAATTGTGACAGGATTTGTATCTTCACTGTTAGGATTAATAGGACCACCCCATACCTCCGGTGAATAATAAATGCCAATTGCGCCTTCAGGCTTTGGCAAATCCTTTCTTGAGTAGCGTAGATTTCGCTCGTATTGATCAATAGCTGCTAGGTAGTACCAAGGAATGTGTGTGAGGGCCTCCATTTTTGTATATAGTTCCATCCTGGTTTGATAAAGCTTTGCTTGTTCTTCCCCAGTGATTGCATGTGTCATGTTCGGGGACATGATTGAAAAGAAAAGTAACAATATGAACAATCTTTTCACCGTTCTACTCCTTTCTTTCATGCTCGAAACAAATCGAACATCAACTGTTTTCCTCGTGCGGTTTACTTGATAGACATGTTTTTCTACCATTAGTTTGCAGAAGAAGTAACTAAATCATAAATGCGAATTTATGGTAATTTCATTTTTGCCTAGAAATAGGATGCGATAACTTTATACCGAGTGATTCTAGCGATACCACAAACATTTGAGACGTAGAAATCAAAGCTTTACAATGTTAAAGTAATTCTACTTAGTTGGCGGATATTGAGAAGGTATGTTAAAGTGAAGAGGACGACTATGATATTTAATATAAATGTTTAATCTCTATAGGAACATTTGGTTATGGGGCTAATTGAGTCGCTTACGCTTATGTTCAAAAATTTACATAAATAGGAGTGATCGACATGGCCAAGAATGAGGAATATGTTCGGAAGCCTGAATGGCTGAAGATCAAATTAAATACAAACGAGAACTATACTGGTTTGAAAAAAATGATGAGAGAAAAAAACCTTCATACAGTGTGTGAAGAGGCAAGATGTCCTAACATTCACGAGTGCTGGGCTGTTCGTAAAACAGCAACATTTATGATTTTAGGTGATGTTTGTACAAGAGCCTGCCGTTTTTGTGCGGTTAAAACAGGCCTTCCAAATGAGCTGGACTTAAAAGAACCAGAACGTGTAGCAGATAGTGTGTCACTTATGGGACTTAAACATGCTGTTATAACAGCTGTAGCTCGTGATGATTTAAAAGACGGTGGAGCTGCTGTATTTGCTGAAACAGTACGAGCTGTACGCCGAAAAAATCCTTTTACGACAATTGAAGTATTGCCATCAGATATGAACGGTGTATATGAAAACCTACAAACTCTAATGGACGCAAAGCCAGATATCCTAAACCACAATATCGAGACCGTACGACGCTTATCCGACCGTGTTCGTGCAAGAGCAAAATACGACCGCTCACTAGAATTTTTGCGTCGAGCAAAGGAAATGTATTCGGAAATTCCAACGAAATCAAGTATTATGGTAGGACTTGGTGAAACGAAGGAAGATATTATTGAGACAATGGACGATCTTCGTGCAAATAATGTAGATATCATGACGATTGGTCAATACTTACAACCGTCGAAAAAGCACTTACCAGTTTTAAAGTATTATCATCCGGATGAGTTCCAAGAACTAAAAGAGATTGCATTAAGTAAAGGATTCAGCCATTGTGAAGCTGGACCATTAGTAAGATCATCTTACCATGCTGATGAACAAGTAAATGCAGCGAAACAACAAGCATAACGAGCTAAATTTTAGCTCGTTTTTTTTATATTTGTAGGCCTAATTTATAAGCTTACCATTAGAAAATGAAGCATACGCAGAACTTATGAGCCTTAAGTATACAAATAAGAGCCTTCATCAGATTTAATGAGCCGATACCCTTCATTTAAGAGCCGAACCTACACATTTATGAGTCTTCACCCATAAAATGGAAAACCAGTGCACCAAATCAGTACACTGGTAATCATTTTACAGGCGATTATTACGGTACGTTTCACCGTTATCGTCTGTATCATTTTTATTTGCTCTGTCATCTTTATCCTCTGTTTTAACTGGACCCTTATCGATTCCGGTATTTGTACCTTCATTCATATCCTCGTCGATCTCTTCATTCGTCTCATTAATCATTTCACCATTTGCATTTTCACCATCACTCAGCTTACGCCCTTGTGGTGCATTTAACATATCTTTAATGGTTGTATCTAGTATTCGATCAATGTCACGACTGTTAGAATCAAGACGACCATATTTTTGTACTTCATCAATCATCATTGGATCATCAGATACGTACACGTGGTACCAACGTGGAACAACTGACATAGCTGTCTTTTTCACTTGGTCAGCAGTTTCAAAACGATTGGATGAATCTGTTTCATAAGCAATTAATACCTCTTCATCTGTCACGAGTGTTCCTACATCATTGACATTAGGAAGTAAGATGGACATTTTACTAATTAAGTCGGCTACTTGCTCACGGTCAATTTGTGGCATATCACCAACATAATAGTCATTTTCACCAGCAATCGGACTCTTTTGATGACGTACAAAGCCAAAGTTTGTACCTGCTTCGTCATGATCACTATTTGAACTCATCTTTCTACTGTTATATAGCTCATTTTTATCTGATACATGAATGGCTCTGTTACCTGTTTCTTTATAGAAGTCCTGTTTATCATCAGAGAAAGCCTCATACTGACAAGCAGTTAACATTGAAAGTGCGGAAACACCTACTAACAAAAGTTTTTTATTCACTTTCGCAACCCCCCTTACACATATGTTCACCTATTTTCTAGAATTTCTACTTAGAAATTGTTGGTGAAGTCAAGGAACAATAGCGAATTGATTTAGCTTTATGGTAAAATAGAGGAAATAGAGGTGAGGATATGTTCCAAATTAATCATTTAACGTATGAAATATTGGAAGATTATCGGGAAGGCTTTAATGAGGAAGCCCTTCGAGGAAGATATAGCGAGATTTTAAATAAGTACGATTATATAGTAGGGGATTGGGGTTATAATCAACTTCGCCTAAAAGGCTTCTTTGATGATCATAATCAAAAGGCAACCTACGATACTAAAATCAGCACGTTAAAAGAATACTTATACGAATACTGTAATTTTGGTTGTGCTTATTTTGTACTTCGTAAAGTAAAAAAATAGAAATCGGAAAACCGATTTCTATTTTTATTTTTCTTTACTAAATGTTGGTGTTGTAAAAGGCTGTTCTTCATTAACTTCTGGATCATCATGAGTTGGATGAGCACCAGGAAATTGTCTTGGAATATCTTGGTGAAGATTTTTAAATTCATAATTGAAGGCACTATATGTTCTTTGGCCCTCTTTCCAAGGTGTTGTTTTATTTTGAACAGGTTCATCAGCGCCAATTGGACAACCATATGGTCCTTCGGGCATGTGATTGGGTACAATAAAGTTGCGCATGGCTTCTACATTAGAGAAATCAGTGTACGTTTCGTTGTCTTTATTGTCTACCATTACCATCACCTCTTCTAAGACTTTAGGCAGAGTGAACAGTTCAACATACAATCCGTCAATTGATTGTAGTCTATAGTAGTGTTCCCTGTTTCTTGTTTCTCATTAAACGATTTCGTATAAGAAACTACGAAGCTCTTCAGCATCCTCTTCGTTTAAATTGTAAGCTTCCTCTAAATATCCCGGCTCTTCTAAATCATCTTGTCCAATAATCGCAAAACGACCACCTTGAATATCAAGGACCAGCTTCTTACCATAATAACGGTCGGAAATAATAATCGCTAAATCAAAACGGGCATTTTCACCCATGAAGCTCACAAATCGTGTATTGGTTTGTACAGTATCATCATAAAGGTACATACGTTCAGTCATTTATAAAAGTCCTCCTAACGTTCATATAATCTTATTTTACCATACTTCTTACATAGATGATTCTTTTTCGAAGGCTGTTCTAATGAGATGAGCAACACGTTAGTTTTTCTTAACCTGAGCTAATAAGATGACGTTATTTGACATATAGAAGCAATGTTTACGAAAAGAGCCATTCTGTTAGCAAAAAAGAAAAGGAGAATATTGTCGTTTTGTGTTAAAATAGTATGTAATTAAGATTCTTGTCGTGTAACACTTATGGAAGGGGAACAACAATGACTGGAAGCCCTTTAATTAATTCGATTATAAATTGGAGTAAAATAGTTTTACCACATAAAAAGCTTAGATATTACCCACCTTCATTTATTTTACGAAATCCAGTAATTGAAGGTGTAGAATCATGCTTTAAAAAAGGATACCAGGCAGCGGTTATCGTTTTTAATCAAACTGAACATTATTCTGTAAATACGAAGCAATATCGTCATGAATTGAAGGAATGCTTCAAGCAGTCAATATTAGAAGTGTTTAATGATGAAAACATCATTTCACTTCATAATCATTCAAGTGACGGACATGCTTTAATTATAAAAGTACAACATAAGAAAAAAGAAAGCTTCTTTGAGATTGAAGGATTTATTAATGACATCTTAGAAAGTGTCATGGATAAACTAGAAAGAAAATACCAAGAAGTTCAGTTCTCTTTCGAAACAGGATATATGTTTATTGAGGAGTCTAAATATTCAACAGCTGAGGCAATTGAAAGAGCCTATCACCAAGCAAATGCGATGGCAGAAAAACGGATTCATTCCAAGTACAATGATTTGTTATTTGAAATGACCCGCATCATCAATAATAAAGATCTACAGCTATTAGCACAGCCGATTATCGATGTCTCAACGAAGCAAATTAAAGCATGGGAAATACTCTCGCGAGGTCCAAAAGGCACAACGATGGAAAGTCCCTTGCAGTTATTTTCAATCGCTAGACAAACAAATTTACTATTTGAATTAGAAGTGATTGTTCTCGAAAAAGCATTTCAACAAATAACAAAAACAGGTACGAATCATCTTATCTTTATCAACTTTACACCCATTACATTAGGTAGTAAGGAATTTATAAAAGCAACGAGTGAATTGCTGTCAAAGTACCCAAGCGTAGATCCATATAAAATTATTATTGAAATTACAGAACGTGATTCAATTGAAGGATACAAGTATTTCTCTGACAATATAAAGGCACTCAGAACGATGGGCTTTAGGATTGCTGTAGATGATACTGGAGCGGGATATGCAAGTCTTCATACGATCAGCGAAGTGTTACCGGATATAATTAAAATAGACCGTTCCGTGATCCAGGATATCGATACAAATTCAGTGAAAGAGTCGATGCTGAAGGGCTTATTGTTAATAGCGAAGGAAACAGGTTCGATAGTAGTGGCAGAAGGTATTGAAAAAGAGGGAGAAGCAACGGTGCTGTCTAGAAATAATGTTGATTTGGCGCAAGGTTATTTTTATGCAAAGCCAGACATACTTCCTACTGTATCACAAACTGTGTCTTAGAGGGAAAGCGAGGCTAATGGTATGTATTTTGTAGACCGAGATAAAATTGAAAGTACATTAACATATGTGGAATCTTTACTAGAATTACTCCAGAATCAAAAGTCATTTGACAGCTTTCTTGAGAAACTGGCTCTAGAAAGAATTGGCCATCTGCTAATAGAGGCAATATTAGATGTTGGAAATGCAATGATTGATGGATTTATCATGCGCGATCCTGGAAGCTACGAAGATATTATCGATATTTTAGAAGATGAATCTGTCATCGATTCTGCTGCAGCTGCATCGCTTAAGAAGGTTATTGCGTTTCGAAAATCATTAGTACAAGAATACACAACAATTCAACATGCTCAGTTAATCGAAACTGTAAAATCAGAGCAACAAACAATCGCATCCTTTCCTGCATCTATCCGCACCTATTTACAAAATGAATTGGGCCCAGTGAGTGCATTTAAAAAATAACAACCAAAAGTCGCTTCTGATGAGGCGATTTTATTTTTATTTTTACATAAGATCATCCTATTACATAATTAATGCACGATGAAAACATGTTAAACGTTATAGAAACTTTCTTGGAGGAGACAACAATGAAAAAGTATGAAGGCTACTTAATTGATTTAGACGGAACCATGTATAAAGGATCGGAACGAATTCATGAGGCGTGTGACTTTGTCAGAGCGTTGAAAGAAAAAAATATACCATACTTATTTGTGACAAATAACTCAACGAAAACACCGGAACAGGTGGCTGAACACTTACAAGCATTTGATATACCTGCGGAAACGAACCAAGTATTTACCACTGCACAAGCAACAGCTAATTATATTTATGATTTAAAAAAAGATGCGAAGGTATATGTAATTGGTGAAGAAGGGCTGCGTCTAGCTATACAGGAAAAGGGCTTTACCTTGACTGAGGAAGATGCTGACGTTGTTGTATCAGGGTTAGATAGAAATATTACCTATGATAAGCTTGCTATTGGTTGTCTTGCAGTTCGTAACGGTGCGACGTTCATCTCTACAAATGGAGATATTGCACTCCCCACTGAAAGAGGATTTCTGCCAGGTAATGGCTCACTTACATCTGTCATTACCGTTTCAACAGAAGTTCAACCAATTTTTATTGGAAAGCCGGAAAAAATTATTATGGAACAAGCATTAAAGGCAATCGGAACAAACCCATCCCATACGTTAATGATTGGAGATAATTACCAAACGGATATCCTGGCCGGAATTGATGCTGGCTTAGATACACTTCTCGTTCATACAGGTGTTACGACTAGAGAACATATGAAGGAAATTGAGAAGCAGCCAACATATGTAGTCGATTCGTTAAAGGAATGGATGGAATTTATATAAAGACTCTTTGCTAAGACCTGTTGTTTTTCGTACACTTATTCTGTGTGTATAACCAGTTTTAAAAGCAAAATGACGTTGGAAAAGAAAAGGATAGGCTAACTTTACCAACAGATTGTAGCGGCACGGCACTCGACTTCTGTTGGAGTAGATGGGCATATGACAAAGTGTACATCCTTTGTCTCAGTTGAAACTCCACAGGAGCATAGCGAGGAGGAGGCTCACCGCCAGCCCGCGGTATCCGGCGAGTGCCAGGGAGCGGTAATTACTTAGTTTAAAATAGGCTCTTTTCTAAAACTTTGTTGCTTTTAGTACAATTAATCTGGGTGTACAACCAGTTTTAGAAACAAACTGAGGTTGAATTAGAAAAGAGCGACTCTCTTTAATATACTAGTAACTAGATACTATGGTAAAAATCCGGTTTTTGGGATTTTTACGAAAGCAACAATTAATACGAAAACAGCCTTAAAATAAGAAAAGACTGTAGCAAAACTCGAATAATTCGAGTTTGTCTACAGTCTGAAACATGGCGCATAGCCATGTTTTTCTATTCATTCTCCATCATACTTTTCTTCTTTTGCTGCTGCACTATGAGCTAGGCGACTTGAAGCAGCTGCTGCAATGGCTCCTACAATGTCATCTAGAAACGTATGACACTGCCCTGTCGATTTATCATTTAAAAATTGTAAAATACCAGGTTTTTGTTTATCAATATAGCCAAAGTTCGTAAACCCAATTGATCCATAAATATTTACGATAGATAAAGCAATAATTTCATCAATTCCATACAGACCTTCATCTACTTCAATTGTACTTTGTAACGGTTCTTCTAACTGTTTCTTCTCTGCTAAACGATCCAATTGGATACCTGTTAAAATGGCATTTTGTACTTCTCGTTTCGACAGAACCTTTTCAACGTTGTGTATACAAACATCTTTTGTCAGGTCAGGATGATATTTTACTTGTAAAAAGTAAACAAGATCCCCAATATCCTCAATTGTTACACCTCGTTCTTGTAGCCATTTTCTTGCTGTAACTTCTAGTCTGGATCTATTAGAATTTTCCATTAGGATCACCTTTCTTCAATTAGATTCCTACTCTACATAATTTCCGTTGTTTCTTAATTTATTCGGAATTCCTTTATATTTATTACAAGTTTTCACTTTCTAGGACATATAAATGTCTCAAGAGAGGGGGACTTATACGTGAAACAACATTTGCACACATTATTTAATCTTCGGGCAGAACCAGATGGATTGTACCGGTCCTACGAGAGATATCGATGTCAAAGTGGACATTATCTAGTTGTTCCCGTCGCTCACCTGGAAGCAGATGAAATTGAAGAAATGTCCCTGCTAGGGGAATATTTCATTCAAAAAGGTGATCAGCACATTGCTGCAATCGTAAAAAATAAACGAGGGGAAATTGTGAGCAAGGCGGAAGAACAATTATTTGTGTTACTCAAATGTCCATATGAAGCTCGTAACGTTGATTATTCTAGGACTATTTCAGAAGAATTAGCAGTATTTCATCAAAAAGGACGCAGGATTACCTTCCCGATACAAAAGTTGGTCAGAATCGGTCAATGGAAGGCGATGTGGGAAAAACGAATTGATCAGATGGAACAGTTTTGGGCATTAAAGACGAAGGATCATCCAATAGAGCTCTTTGAAAGATTGTTTATTGAATCCTTCCCTTATTATGTAGGCATCACGGAAAATGCTATCCAATACTTAGTAGATACGGAGATGGACGATTTACCGAAAGAGAATGATTATGGAACAGTATGTCATCACCGTTTTTCATATGATTGCTGGAGACATGAATCCATTATGAGATTACCAACTGACTGGGTCTACGATCATCCAAGCCGTGATCTGGTAGAATGGATACGCTCATCCTTTAATGAAGAACCACAAAGAAGTGAACATTATTATCAATTTATCTCTAACTATGAGAAGGTCCAGCCACTATCTACTTTTTCCTTGAGATTGCTGTACTCCAGATTAATGTTCCCTGTACACTATTTAGAATGCATTGAATCATATTACCGTACGCAAGATGAGGAACAAAAACAAGCTTTAACAGAACATCTCCAACTTATATTAAAAAGATCACATCGCTACGAAAGACTGTTACATGACATTCATGGGTTAATAGGAACAAGAAGAAGGGGAATGAATATCCCGAAAGTAAATTGGATTTAGGAGAAAATAAAAAGGGCGCACTCTTGTGAGTGCGCCCTTCGCTTGTGTAATTAGAAAACTTGTTCTACTTCAATTACTCCTGGTACTTCCTCTAATAATGCACGTTCAATACCAGCTTTTAATGTAATAGTCGAGCTTGGGCAGCTTCCGCATGCACCTAGAAGACGTAATTTAACAATCCCATCCTCTACATCTACTAATTCAACATCTCCACCATCGCGAAGAAGGAATGGACGAAGCTTATCTAATACTTCCTTTACTTGTTCCATCATTTCCATCATATATCGACTCCTTTCCATATCTCTATTATAATGACTAATCAGAAAAAAATCTATTCTGTTGATTTGGAAAACGATTCCTCTTTTAACCGGTAGCAACAGTCGAAAGCTTTCCCCTAATCCAGAGATCGCTTTTAGAATCATAGAAGATGAAAATCACCAATAAGAAAACGATTAGTGATAGTAAACCGGAAGTTGATTGCATAGTGTGCTTTTTATAGGCTAATTTCTAATATTTTGTTGCTTTTAGTACCATTATCATGGGGTACAACCAGTTTTAGAAACAAATTGAGATTAGATTAGAAAAGAGCAACTCACTTTATAGATAGAATTATCATTATCTAGATACTAAGTTAAAAATCCGGCTTTTGGGATTTTTACGAGAAAGCAACAATGTATACGAAAACAGCCTTTTTATAAGTTCCATTTTTATTGTAGGAAATTTTATGAAAATTGTATAAAATAGTAGAGAAGGGATGTGGGAGTAATGTCATTAATTGAAGTGGAAATTTGTGTATATGGTGCAGAGGTTTTATGTCCGAGCTGTGTAAACATGCCTTCATCGAAGGAAACGTATGATTGGTTAGAAGCAGCGGTAGGACGGAAGTTTCCAAACCAGCCGTTCACAATTACATATATTGATATTTTTAATCCACCTGTTGACGAGGAAAAGGCTGAATTCGCCAGCAGAGTAATTGAAGAAGATATGTTTTATCCTGTTGTTGTGATTAACAATGAAATTGTAGGAGAAGGAAATCCTCGGCTTAAAACCGTGTATGCAGAATTGGAAAAGTACGGATATACGGCAGAATAAAAAAGAGGCCCTCGTAACTGAGGGCCATCTAATCAACCGTTATGATACTTATACATCCATAGAATACCGGATTTCAATAGACGAGGTACTCTTCCCATTAGAGGAGTGTCTGCTAACAATCCAAAGCCATGCTTCTTACCTAATGAACCTAACACACCTTTTAATTTAATAGTAGGGAATTCAGCAGGTGGTTCTTCGCCATTCCATCTTTTTAGAAGGACTTGAACAATTTGCTCTGCTTGACCTTCTGCTAATTGGGCACTAGGTGCATGTGGCAGGCTTGCGCAATCACCGACAACATATACATGCTCATCGTTAGGCAGGTTATGTTGTTTTGTTAAGGCGACGCGTCCTTGCTGGTCTTTTTCTACATCAAGATCACGGACAACTTTTGTAGGTTGAATTCCAGCAGTCCAAACCATCACATCACAATGAATGGGTTCATCATGGTTATAGATCGTATTCTCTTCTACCTTTGTAATGTTAGAATGATTAATTACTTCAACTCCGTGTGAGTGGAACCAACCTTCAACGTAGTTACTAAGACGTTCAGGGAACATAGACAGAATGTGTTTTCCACGGTCAAATAACTTAATACGTAAATCCGGACGACTTTCAGAAAGCTCACTTGCTAATTCAACTCCACTAAGTCCTCCACCGACAATGCCAACGACGGAATTCGGGCCTAAGTTGTTAAGAGCTTGATAGGCCATTCTTGATTTAGAAATGGTTTGAATGCTGTATGTGTGTTCCTCAGCACCTGGTACACCGTGATATTTGTCTTCGCAGCCAAGACCAATGACTAAATCATCGTAAGATACAGACTCTTGATCTTGTAAGAAAACTTGTTTGTTTTCTATATCAATTTTTGTAATTTCCCCGTATTTAATCGATAAACGAGGGTGCTCCGGATACGTAACACGAACATGTTGATCTGAGATCGTACCGGCTGCTAGAGCATAGTATTCCGTTTTGAGGCAGTGGTATGGAACACGATCAATTAACGTAATTTGAACATTATCTGGCAATTGGTTTGGCAATAGGCGTAATAAGACGCGCATGTTTCCATAACCGCCACCTAGCAACACAAGATGTTTCATAATTCTGGTCTCCTTTTAGGTGATGTTCGGTCATTTTTAGATAGTACACAAAATTTTATAAAAATAATAAATATATCAAAATTCCATTAAAAAGTATACCAAATAAGATTGACTTATCACAATGTTTTTATGAAATTTAACAATATTTTATTAGGAAAATCTGCTTACTTACTCAAGAACAGTAAAAAGGTGCCTAGATGATAGAGGTGATATGATGAAACCAATTATCGAGTTTTGTGTTAGTAATTTGGCAAGTGGAGCACAAGAAGCTAGAGCGATACTCGAACGTGATTCCAATTTAGATGTTGTTGAATACGGCTGCCTCAATTATTGTGGAAAATGCTTCATCTCTTTATACGCATTAGTAAACGGAGTAGTTGTCGCGGGAGAAGACGCCAGCGAGCTAATTGAAAATATTTATAAGCATCTGGATGAAAATCCAATGTTCTAATTTTCTAAGGATATCGTCAATAGCTACAAGAAGAAGTAATGATTAATGTATAAAAAAAACTAGGGCACCTGTATCCCTAGTTTTTTTGTTAGTTTTCATCGTTAACTTGACTTTAGTTCTTGCTCTTTTGCTTTCATCTCTTCACGTATATCTGCCCAGAGCTCTTTTGCCATTTCAACCATTCTTCGTTCGTATTTGTCTTCTCTACGGTGTATGACACGTGAAAGATATGTCATCGCAAGTTTGTCATCACCAAGTCTTCGGTATAAGTCACCAATTAAGTAGGCAATTTTAAGATCTGACATATCAGTATCTTGATAGTCACCATTGGAGTAGGATTTTACATATTCCGAAACGGCTAATTTCATAAATCGCATTTCCTGTGCATGGTTTTCTTCTTTTCGGTATATCCATACGAGGCGCATATATAAACCAGCGAGAACGATGTTACGTTCTCTTTTAAGAGTTGCAGATAGGATCCCAAGCTTATAAGCTTCAACTGCAGTAGCAGGAGTTCTTTTTTCACCATAACTGCGGTTATTCCATTGAGAGGTAATAGACTGTTTAATAGCTTCCAATGTTCCAGGAGCGAAATATGTAGAGAACTCATCAGATACTGAGAACCCACAACAAGGGCATACACTTACATAATATAGGAGAGGACTATTTTCCTCATCTGCATAGTAAGAACAGAAATCCGAGTCTGAACGTAATGCACGAATGAA
This sequence comes from Bacillus sp. BGMRC 2118, assembly GCA_008364785.1. Classification (GTDB taxonomy): domain Bacteria; phylum Bacillota; class Bacilli; order Bacillales; family SA4; genus Bacillus_BS. The sequence continues at coordinate 131,953 of VTTJ01000011.1, forward strand.
ACGGGATCGAACCTTTTTTGTTGTATAGTGGTAATCACACGCCATACATGTCACTTTTTTATCAAAAAGTATGTCCATCTGTTCCATGATAATCCCCCCTCCAATTTATCGTTATCCGTAATGTATTGTTACTATTAAATATACTAAAAATTTGAATATAACTCAATCTTTTTTCCTATGTTGGAATGAGTCTAAAGAACCATAAGGTATTCTGTATGATTGTATAAATAATGAAAGAATTTTATAATGATATCATTAGTAGTTTTAATTCGAGATAGTAGGTGACCAGATTGAGACAAATTCCTTTTACAAAAATGCATGGTTTAGGAAATAATTATATTTATATAGATGTTTTTAAAACAAAGCTGGAAGAACATTACTTGTCAGAACTAGCTATAAAAGTATCCTCAATTCATACTGGAATTGGATCTGACGGAATGATTTTAATCTGCCCTTCTGATAAGGCACCTGTCATGATGAGGATTTTTAATAATGACGGATCAGAAGGAAAGAATTGTGGAAATGGACTGCGTTGTGTTGCAAAATATGCCTTTGAAAATGGTATCGTGAATGAGACAACATTTCTAATTGAAACATTATCTGGCTTAGTTGAAGCAACGGTACATGTTGAAGGTAATCGCGTTCATTCCGTTACGGTGAACATGGGGAAACCAAAACTAGCAAGACAACATATTCCGATGTTAGGTAATCAGGCAGAGCAGGTAGTTAATGAGCCATTCATGATAAATGGTGAAAGCTATCCAATTACTGCTGTTTCAATGGGAAATCCACACTGTATCATGTATGTAGATAATATTAATGAAGCACCGGTTACAACACTTGGTCCTCAAATAGAAAAGGATGAAAGATTTCCAGAGAGTGTGAATGTGGAGTTTGTAGAAGTCGTGAGTAGTAATGAGTTACATTTCCGTGTATGGGAAAGAGGATCAGGTATAACACAAGCGTGTGGCACCGGGGCATGTGCAGCAGTTGTCGCATCTGTTTTAAATGGAAAAACTAACAAGGGTGTTATGACAACAGTACATTTAGCAGGTGGAGATCTTCAGATTACGTGGTCAGAAGATGGAGATGTCTACATGACAGGACCTGCTGAAGTGATCTGCACAGGTGTATTCTTTTTCTAACAGATGGTTGATAAATTGATATACTGTAAAAGAGTCATCTATTACGGTCATGCACATTATACAAAAGCAGTAAGCTTGATTGTTTGAGTACAAAGAAAAACCTTTGTATACTATATATAAGAAGGAAAAGGGAGGTGCTCATATGATTACCATTTCAGAAGCAGCAGGCTACCAAATAAAAGACATGATGAAAGAAGAGGGGAATGATAACCTTTTCCTGCGTGTCGGTGTGAAAGGTGGGGGCTGTAGCGGACTTTCATACGGAATCGGTTTTGATGAAGAAAAGAAAGACGATGATATTGAATTAGAGCAACATGGAATTAAAGTAGTGATCGATCAAGAAAGTGCACCCATTTTAAATGGTGTCGTCATAGATTTTAAGCAATCCATGATGGGTGGAGGCTTCACAATTGATAATCCGAATGCAATTGCTGGTTGTGGTTGCGGGTCTTCTTTTAGAACAGCTACACGCGAAGGTACACCAGAAGAATGCTAATTTTAGAAACCTCTTCAGTCATATGAAGAGGTTTTTTGTAGTGGAAGAATGGAACAATACACAGTTTAAAACAGAAAACGTAAAGAATTTATCCTTGTTTACAAAGGTTGTATTTTGCATCAATTGGTGGTGATTTAAGATAGAGCCTTTATGAATAATAAGTTTTCTCATTTAATATACATATAGTTGGATTAATGGTTGAAAAATAGTAGGAAAAAGAATAATATGTTATATGTAATTTATAATATTTTATGACATTTTTCGCACAATTTTTTATTTTTGAAACAATTAGTGAAAAGTATCACAATAATACAAAAAATAAAATGGATGTGATTTTTTTGAGAAAGCCAAAAGTAGTAATATTAGGTGCTGGCTACGGTGGAATCATGACAACCGTAAACTTACAAAAAAAACTTGGAGTTAACGAAGCTGATATTACGTTAGTTAACAACAACGACTATCATTACCAAACAACTTGGTTACATGAAAATGCAGCGGGAACTCTACATCATGACCGTACACGTATCAAAATCAACGACATCATTGATCGTTCAAAGGTAAACTTTATTCAAGATACAGTCTCTAAAATTATTCCAGAAGAACAAAAGGTTATTCTTGATAATGGTGAACTTTCATACGATTATCTTGTAGTTGGGCTAGGGTATGAGTCCGAAACATTCGGTATTAAAGGTCTAAAAGAAAATGCATTTGCAATTGCGAATATTAGCTCTGCTAGACAAATTAAGGAGCACATTGAATATCAATTTGCAAAGTATTCAAATATGAAAGAAAAGAAAGACGAGCTTATCACGATTATTGTTGGTGGTGCTGGATTTACAGGTATCGAATTAGTTGGTGAATTAGCAAATCGTATTCCGGAGCTTTGTCAGGAATTTGATATAGACCGTGATAAAGTACGTGTTGTTTGTGTAGAAGCAGCTCCAATGATTTTACCAGGATTTGATCCAGAGCTTGTTGACTATGCTAGAAGCTACCTTGAGAGAAAAGGAATTGAATTCCGCATCGGAACTGCAATTAAAGAATGTACTACAGAAGGTATTATTGTGGCGAAAGATGATCAAGTGGAAGAAATCAAAGCTGGCACAGTAATCTGGGCTGCTGGTGTTCGTGGTAATGGGATTGTTGAAGAATCAGGATTTGAAGCAATGCGTGGTCGTGTGAAGGTTGACCCTTATTTACGAGCTCCAGGTCATGATAATGTGTTTATCGTTGGGGATTCATCTCTTATGATTAACCCGGAAAATGACCGTCCGTATCCTCCAACTGCTCAAATTGCAATGCAACAAGGTATGAATCTTGCGGGCAACTTAGCTGTACTTATTCGTGATTCAGGAAATCTGCAAGAATTCAAGCCAGATTTAAAAGGTACTGTATGTTCACTTGGACATGATGATGCAATTGGTGTTGTATTCGGTAAGAAAATTGTTGGATGGCAGGCTGCCTTCATGAAGAAGGTAATTGATAATCGAGCATTACTTCTAATTGGTGGACCAATGCTAGTACTGAAAAAGGGTAAATTTAATTTCCTATGATAAGATGAAGGCAAGGGAGAATGCTCCCTTGCCTTTTGTTCTACAAAAACAAAGGCTATTTTCTAAAACTTTGTTACTTTTAGTACAACTATGCTGGGTGTACAACCAGTTTTAGAATCAATTAGAGGCTGGATTAGAAAAGAGCGACTCTCTATATGTATAGTAGTATCTGAATACTAAGGTAAAAATCCGGATTTTGGGATTTTTACTCAGAAGCAACAATCTATACGAAAACATCCAAAAACAAATAAAGGTTGGTTATTTCAATGGGGAATGAAAAGAGAGGGAACGTATGGCTTGCTGTAGCAGGATTAGTCATCAATTCCAAGGGTGAATGGCTTGTTGTCAAAAAGAAATACGGTGGGTTAAAAGGGAAATGGTCCATTCCTGCCGGTTTTGTGAATGCAGATGAGACAATTGATGAAGCAGTTCGAAGAGAAGTGAAGGAAGAAACGGGTATAGATGGTGTTGTCAAAGGAATAATTGGAATTAGATCTGGGGTAATAAAAGACAAAATTAGTGACAATATGGTTATTTTTACACTAAAGCCAGTTGGCAATACCTCTATCACAGTTCAAGAAATGGAACTGGAAGAAGCGATCTTTGTTAACCCGGAGGAGCTAAAAGATGACCCGGATACTTCAGTTTTGTTACTGTATTATATGGAGATGCTCGAAAATCAGCTAACAACCATTGATGATAAAATTAATCCTGGTGATCATTTTGGTTACACTTCATATAAAATTTTTTATTAAAATCTCTTTTAGTAAAGGAATAGTAAGAAAATCATCAAAAACACGAGATAAGTAAAGATGTATTCGCTTTCATTATGGATTTTTTAGTAAAAATCGCTCTTTTCTTTTTGGTTAAAACTTGATATATTATCAGAAAATTATAAATAATTAAACAAAAGGGAGAGAAGCGAAAATGAAACTTACATCTTATGAATCAAAGGATTGTCCTTACTGCTCTGGAAAAGGTTATTTTCAATTACTTCTCGGTGGATCAGAAACCTGTACTTGTTGCTCAGGTACCGGAAAAAAATAAAAGGTTGTTTTCGTATAGATTGTTTCATTGCGTAAACCCTATTATCTAGCTATTCTAATCATAAAGAGAACTGCTCTTTTCTAATTATTCTCAATTTGTTTCTAAACTGGTTGTACACACAAATAATTGTACGAATTGCAACAGGGTTTTAGAAAAGAGACAAATAAAACAATAATAATGACAATAAAGTGAACGACGTGTAAGATGATTGATTTAACACGAGGAATTCAGTACACTTATCAAAGGAGATAAACAAGTCGGATGAATAAAATTGGCTTGTTTTGTACAGTGTGCTGGAGGTGAAGGGCAATGACAATGGGATTGCCTGTTTTATTAATATCTGTGCTTCTATTCTTTGTATTGTTTTTTGGAATAGGATTTTTATTAAACATGCTTTTACGTGCAACATGGATCATGGCAATTATCTATCCAATCGTATGCATTTTAATTGTGGATGAAGTTCGTTTCGTCGAATACTTTACGAATACAACAAATTCGTTTTCACTATTAGGTGAAAAAATTACATCTTTAGCAGTTGCCGATATTAGTATATTAATTGCTGGGTTAATTGGTGCCATTTGTTCAGGAATTGTCATTAAAATGCTTCGCTCGAGAGGTTATCAAATGTTCTAAAAGAATTTTAGGTCTTACGTGCATACACGTAAGACTTTTTTATTTTGTCTGAAGAAATATTTGTATTTGAGGTTTCTATAACGAATGATGTTGGTCAAGGTAATGTAATCTTATTTTATAGCGCATTTAGCTTGTACGAAGTACACACTTCTAGACCTAGAAATACGTAAGTTGACATGCATTAACTACTACTAATTCAACTTTGCCTGTACACGAATTTTTACGTTTCCTTGAATAGTTAAGCAGAATATTGGAAATGATTAAATTCGTGAGAGGAGTGAAGATAGATAAATGGATAGGATAAAAACATTACTAAAGAGAACCATCATGTCTGTTTTATTTTTATTAGCTATTTTAGCAACATTTACATCCATTTCAGGTGTACAAGCAGAGGAAAGTACAGGTGCATATGATCATCCGTTTTATTTTGCTTTTAATCAATATGTATCAAGTCAACCGGAGGATGTATCAGAACGTCAAACATCTTTACACTATAAATCATTGAAAACGATATCTCCAACAGAGACGCTTATTTCTTCCAGTTATGCAACGGCTACACTTCCGAGTTTGGAGGAAGCGGTAGATTGGACTCGATATCCTTCAGTGACTGTTACTGCTACAGGATATACAGCTGGGGTAGAATCAACAGGGAAATCACCCGATCACCCATCATATGGAATTACATATTCAGGTGTTAAAGTTAAACGTGACCTATATTCAACGATTGCTGCAGATAAGAGTGTGTTCCCTATCGGGACGATTCTGTTCATCCCAGGCTATGGATTTGGAGTTGTCGCGGATACAGGTGGAGCTATAAAAGGAAACAAACTAGATCTCTATTATGATACAGTACAGGAAGTTTATGAAAAATGGGGAAAGAAACAAGTTGAGGTCTACGTGATTAAAAAAGGTAATGGCAAGCTGACTGAGGAACAGTTAGTGAATTTAAATAATCAGGAATCAATGCAAGTGTTCAGACAACAATATTTAGAAAAGACAAAAAGCTAAAGCGCCCAAAATGAGCGCTTTTTTCATTAGTATATAAGAGGTGTAAATTTTTATAATGCATCATATAAACTAAGCTAAAGTAAAGCATTGGTGGGACTTTAGTCATTAGTAATATCTTCTAACAATGGATCTCTTCCATCATTGGGAGGGTAATGAGAAGGGTGAATGAGAGCACCAAGCTTCTTTAGCCCTAACAACAATCTTGGGGACGGACGGCAATACAATGGCTCATCTAGTACATAAATACGATTATGAACAATAGCATTGATTGAGTCAGTTCCAGAACGTTTCTTCACAAGTTCTGGCTTCATCTTATCTTGGTCAATTCCGACCCATACGAGACCGATATAATCGGGGTTAAGTAATTGAACTTCTTCCCAATCAGTTTGATAGCTTGCTACCTTCTTATGTTCGAAGATATTTCGAGCTCCTGCAAGTGTACTTACTTCTGTTAACCAATTAATGCCGCCAGGACTGAATATAGGTTTTGGCCACCATTCCCAATAAAATGTAGGCTTATCTAAAATTTCACTAGAAATCTTTTTATATGTGCTAATGAATCTCAAATACCGCTCGGAAACCTCTGCCGCTTTCAAAGTCTCCCCTGTATGTTCACCAACTAGCAGAAGATCATTTGCAATATCCTCTAACGATTGAGGGTTTAAGACGATATGTGGAATGTTACGCCTGGTGAGTTCGTCAATATTTTTTTCCATGCCAGGAACGCTTAAAGAAGCTAAGACTAGGTCTGGTTCTAACTGCTCAACCTTATCCATATCAATTGAAAGGTCAGGACCTAACCTAGGTAATTGCTTAACAGATTCCGGCCAATCAGAATAATCGTCAACTGCAATTAATGAGCTCTCAAGTCCTAAGTATGTCAGCAACTCTGTATTACTTGGACAAATCGATATTAATCTCAAGACTAAAGTTCCTCCTTAATAATGGCTATTTTCACATAGTAATGTTGTTTTTTGAATGAAACGAGTTTCACGTTATTATTAGGGGCTTCTTTTCGTCACAGTAATGAATTTTGACTTGAGCAATAGTGATGACAGAAATAATACATAGGAACAATGTTCAAAAAGAGCCTAATAAATTAAAAAGTAAAGAACTAACGTTAATAAAATACCAGATAAACCCCCGAAGAACACTTCTATTGGTTGGTGGCCTAAAAGTTCTTTTAATTCTTTTCTCTTTTCTTGATCTCCCTTTTCTGGCCAGTGCTTCGCTTCTTCCATAAATTTATGAAAGTCTGTTACAAGCTGATTCAGTACAGTTGCCTGCTCACCAGCATGCCGACGTACTCCAGTGGCATCAAACATCACAATAATGGCAAACACAGTAGAAACAGCGAAGATGGGAGAATCTAAGCCCAGCTGTAAACCAATTCCTGTAGTAAGGGCAGTAACGGCTGCAGAATGAGAACTTGGCATGCCACCAGTGCTTGTTAACAAAGACCAATCTAATTTTCTAGAAGCTATAAATTGAATGGGTACTTTGATGAATTGTGCAAAGAATATTGCAGCAAGTGCTGCCCATAACGGAAAATTTGTGAGTATACTCATGTTTGAATACGTCCTTTCTGACTAATTTGCTATGATGTAAGTAATTGATTGTATATAGGAGAGGATAACCAAATGGACTATCCGATGGAATACTATGAATACTTTATTAAGTTTAATGAAGGTGATTATTACACCTGTCATGATTTACTTGAAGAAATGTGGTTGACAGATAAAGATAATTTATTTTTAAAAGGTTTGCTCCAAATGACAGTTGCCATCTATCATTACGAATATGGAAATGTGAAAGGAGCAAGGGCAATGATGAATGTAGGACATCGCTATTTACAAAAATATCGTCCTTGTTACTGGGGATTGAATTTGGAAATTGTGAATTCATTTATTGAACAATGTCTCCACATTATACCACAACATATAGATCGAGTACCTTTTGAGGAAGTAAAAGAACTGCCCATGCTTCCAACAATCTATCTATATCTTGATGATAATTAGATACTCGAAATAATAGAAAGTTTTCTATATAATAGAAGTAGTTACAATTTTGGAGGTGCTTTCATGTTCACAGTTAAAAATAACTTTTTATTAAATGAGGCAACGACTACACTTGTTGTTGGTTTATTTGAAAAAACTACTTCTTTTGAAGGAATTCTAGGAGAACTTAATACTGCTTTGGGAGAAACATTAGCTACACTTGTAAAAGAAGGCGATGTTTCAGCTAAAAAAGGAATGGTTTCAAAGGTACATACGTTAGGGAAATTAGAAGCAAAACGAATCTATTTCGTAGGATTAGGCAAGGAAAATGAGTATAGTTTTGAAACGGCGAGAAGTGCATTTGGTAAGCTGTTCAAAGCGTGTAAGTCAGCTAAACTGGAACAAGTAGAAGTTGTACTTGATAGCTTTGTAACAGATCGAGTTGATGCATCTGATGCTGCTCATGCTTTAGGAGAAGCACTACCGCTAGCTACATACAAATTCTCAGACTACAAGCAAAAGTCAAATGAACCAGAAAAGAAATTAACTTCTGTGGTTGTATACACAGAACAAGATAAAGATGAAGTAGATGCTAGTTTAACAGTTGGGTATATCTATGGAAAAGGTACAAACAGTGCACGTACTTTAGTAAATACCCCTGCAAATATGCTGACGGCAACTGACCTTGCTAACTATGCAGTAGAGCTTGCGACAAAGTATGAGCTCGAATACGAAATATTAGAAAAAGAAGAGATGGAAAACTTAGGAATGGGTGCACTTCTGGCAGTTAATCAAGGCTCTGTAGAACCACCTAAAATGATTGTCATTAAGTATCAAGGAAAAGATGAGTGGACGGATGTAATCGGATTAGTAGGAAAAGGTATTACATACGACTCTGGCGGTTACTCAATCAAGCCAAAGGATGGTCTAGTCGGAATGAAAACTGATATGGGCGGAGCTGCTGCTGTATTAGGTGCAATGGAGATTATTGCAGAGCTAAAGCCTGAGCAAAATGTTGTGATGGTGATTCCTTCAACTGACAACATGATTAGCGGTAATGCATTCAAGCCGGATGATGTTGTAACATCGATGAGTGGGAAAACAATCGAAATTCTTAATACAGATGCTGAAGGGCGTTTAGCTCTTGCAGATGCTGTAACGTATGCAAAGCAACATGGTGCAAATTATATTGTTGACGTTGCGACACTAACAGGTGGGGTAATTATTGCACTTGGAAATCATATTACAGGTGCTATGACGAACAACGAAGAGTTATTTGAAAGAGTGTTAGAAGCTTCTAACGAAGTGGGAGAAATGATTTGGAGACTTCCAATTACAGATAAATTTAAAGAACGTGTAAGAAGAAGCAGCGTCGCTGATTTAAATAACTCTCCTGGACGTGATGGTCATGCAATCTTCGCTGGATTGTTTATTGGCGAATTTGCTGAAGACACACCTTGGGTACATTTAGACATAGCTGGAACAGCAACATCAACTTCTGAGTATGATTTAGGTCCAGCTGGTGCTACTGGTGTCATGTCCAGAACACTTGCAACATTAGTAGAACGATTTGGAGAAGAATAAATAAGAGGACTGGTCTTAGGACCGGTTCTTTTTTTGTGAGTCACTTTTCCTAATGTTGGAAATGTATCCGAAAAAACATCAAAGTAGTCCAAATAAATCCCAAAGTAGTCCCAAAAAATACCAAAGTAGTCCAAAAAAAGTGAATTGTCGTCCAAAAATCCGAGGCTCGCCCAAATCAAACACTCCTTGCTCTTTAGCAACTATTTCTATTCTAGTTTTCTATGTTGACACTACTAATCTACCATGTTATTCTTATTTATATTTTAATACGTTAACATATTAGTGATTTAGCGAACTAAAGTAATAACATCTTAGGAGGATACAACATGAATGCAGTTGTACTAGCAGTAGTAGTCATGCTTATTTTGAGCTTATGTCGATTAAATGTCGTCATTTCATTAGTAATTGGTGCATTAATAGGAGGTCTAGTTGGAGGTCTTGGATTCACTTCAACGATTGAGGTATTTAGTGCAGGTCTGGGAAGTAGTGCAGGAGTTGCTCTTAGCTATGCATTGCTTGGAAGCTTTGCTGTTGCAATCTCAAGAACTGGATTACCAGAAGCCCTAGTTCAGGCAGCACTAAAGTTAGTAGGTAAACAAGGAGAATCAAAACGAAAGTCATTATCAAAAGTAGCAATTATACTGATTATTTTAATCATGTCTATATTCTCGCAAAATGTAATTCCCATTCATATTGCGTTTATTCCAATTTTAATACCACCCTTATTGTTAGTATTTAATCAGTTACAAATGGATAGACGCCTTATTGCTTCTATTATTACATTCGGACTCATTACCCCATATATGCTGATACCAGCAGGATTTGGTGCGATGTTTCACGAGATCGTTCAACTGAATATGGAGGAAAGTGGATTGACTATAAATGTAGAAGATATCCCAGTTGCTATGTTAATTCCTTCATTAGGTATGGTTGTAGGTCTACTAGTTGCTGTGTTTTTCTCATATAGAAAAAAGAGAGTGTATAACGATATACCGATATCAGATGAAAGTAAGCAGGAAACCTATACAACAAAGGGTCTAGTATTTGCTGGCCTTGCCATTCTTGCTTCACTTATTCTTCAATTACTAACAGATTCGATGATTATTGGAGCATTAGCAGGTATATTAGTCATACTTGTAAGTGGAATTGTAAAATGGAACGAAACAGATACTGTACTCACAAATGGCATGAAAATGATGTCATTTATCGGATTTGTAATGATCGCGGCATCTGGATTTGCTAATGTAATGAAAGAAACAGGACATGTTGAATTATTAGTAAAACAGGCAAGTTCGATGTTAAATGGAAACCAACAGCTTGGAATCTTAATGATGTTAGTCGTTGGATTACTCGTGACAATGGGAATCGGATCATCCTTTTCAACGATTCCTATTATCGCTACAATATTTGTTCCACTAAGTTTGGAGCTTGGGCTTAGTCCAATGGCGACGATTGCGATTATTGGTACAGCAGGGGCTCTCGGTGATGCAGGCTCACCAGCTTCAGACAGTACGTTAGGTCCAACAGCAGGATTAAATGTAGATGGACAGCACAATCACATATGGGATACGGTTGTCCCAACGTTTTTACACTATAACATCCCGTTAATTGTATTTGGCTGGTTAGCAGCAATTATTCTCTAGACTCATTTTATGAGTCTTTTTTTTAATTCAAGTGGGAAACTAAGTTTTTCTATTATGAGAGTAGGATATTCCCTTTTTATGGAGAACATTGTATTTAGATAACTGTCAAAGACTAGTGAAAGTAACATTACGATAGATGGAGTGAGGATACATGTATTTTGGAAAAGTAAAACAAAAAAATACCGGAGACCGTGTTCCACCAAATCAGAATGTCACAACCACATTTCCTGTGTTGCATCATGGAAATGTTCCGTACTATCAAGAAGACCTTTCAGATTGGAACTTGAGAATATTTGGACTTGTTGAAAAGGTTATTACGTACTCGTTTTCAGATATTCAAAAACTTGCGGATGTTTCAATTCAAAATGACATACATTGTGTAACAGGATGGTCTAGACTTGATAATGGGTGGGAAGGTGTATCAACTAAGCGAATCGTAAACGATGCGGCTGTCTTACCAGAGGCAAAGTTTGTCGTTCTTCATGCAGAAGAGGGATGGACAACAAACCTGCCCGTACAGGATTTCTTAAAGGAAACAAGCTTACTTGCCTTTTCTCATGAAGGACAGCCACTAACTCCTGAACATGGTTATCCACTTCGTGCAGTCATTCCGCATCTCTACTTTTGGAAAAGCGCAAAGTGGTTACGTGGTATAGAATTTGTGAAGGAAGACAGTGCAGGCTTTTGGGAAAAGAATGGATATCATATGTACGGTGACCCTTGGAAAGAAGAGCGATTTAGCTTTGATTAATAGTCAATGATACGATTGAAATCAGTACATGTTTCTGTACCTTGCTAGAATTAGTAGAAATTTTTTAAATATAGATCAAAAAAAGAGCAGTTACATAAAGGGAGGAATTCATATGGCTATAATGATTGGATTGTTTTTATTCGCAATAGGTTCTATCCTTTGGTATAGAAGGGGTAGACAAAAGAGTGATGCATCAAGTCACTATAAGCCATTTGATTCATTAATGAATGGTACGGTTAACGATTTCTCCCCAGAGTCAATACATGATACAAAGCATCAAGTTCACTATGAAGAAAGAACAGAGAGTAAATAGTAGTATAAAATAAAAAATAGACTGTTATGCTAATACAATCACACTTTACCAACCGTATAGTGGAAATAAAAAAGACTAAATCAATTTAGATTTAGTCGTTATAATTTATGCAATTAACTTCAATCCAATGGCCGAGCTAATAATCATTGAAATGAACAGAATTCGTAGCCAATCCTTTGCTTCTCCGTATAAGATCATACCAAGAATTGCTCCACCTGATGCACCGATTCCTGTCCAAATGGCATAAGCTGTACCCATAGGTAGAGTCTTCATTGATAGCGATAAGAATAGAAAACTTCCTGCAAATCCAATGACTAACAAGATAATGGATGTGAGATTTTTCTCATGATGATATTTATTAATCATGGTTACACCAAACATTTCAAAAAATCCAGCAAGTAAAAGCATTACCCACGCCATTAGCTACCAGCTCCTTCCTCTGTTTCCTTTGTAACGAGTTTTAACCCAATTACACCCATTAATAATAAACCGATTAATAGTAGCTTCACAATTTGAATCGGTTCATTAAAGAACACCATTTCAGATAGTACTGTCCCCGCAGTTCCTAAACCAACGAAAACAGCATATACCGTTCCTACAGGTAATTTTTTACCAGCCATAATCATGACATAAAAGCTAACTGTAATTGCAATAATCGTGCCAATCCATTCCCAAACGTTATCAGCATGTTTTAATCCAATTACCCATGCTACTTCAAACATTGCCGCAATAACAACAGCAAACCAAATTTTATTCATGGTTGATTCCCTCCTATAATCCCCATAATTATATACAAAACAGCAAAAACAAAAAGCCTAAGAAATCAATGTTGATCTCCCAGGCTTTTATCCTTCCGTGACACAGCAAAGGCTGTGAGTTTTCTCTCGGACCAGACCAAGCGAGCTTGCGGAACCCTAGAAAACATTTTTTAACGATTTATTTATACTTAATTATAATAAATATTCTTCCATTCTTCAATAACAGTGATTACCATGAATAAAGCAATAAAGTTTCAGAAAAGAGCATCCAAGGTAGGAAGTATAACCATGGTTTAATTATAAGCAAAAAAAGCATAAATTTTTGTTTGTAAGGACATGTATGAAAAAAGCTATTTGATGGAAATAATAAAAAGGCACGGTCGAAAGATGTGTATTTTTATTATTAGGAGGCAACAAAGAGATGGAACGCGGTAAAGTAAAATGGTTTAACAGTGAAAAAGGTTTTGGATTTATTGAGCGTGAAGGTGGAGAAGATGTATTCGTTCACTTCTCAGCTATCCAAGGTGAAGGATTTAAGTCCCTTGATGAAGGTCAAGAAGTAACGTTTGAAATTGAAAACGGACAACGTGGACCTCAAGCAACGAACGTTCAGAAAGCTTAAACTAAAGAATTAATGTTTCACTAATAAAACAGACTGTAATATCTGGATCAGATATTAGTAGTCTGTTTTTTTATGCTTTTTTAGCAGGGAATTTTTTTACTTTATCGAACAGTACTTTTAGATAGGAGTGAGGTAGGTTGAGAATTAAGGGAATGAATCATCTTTTATTTTCAGTAGCTGATTTAGATCGTTCCATTGAATTTTATGAGAAGGTATTTTCAGCAAAGCTTTTAGTTAAAGGTAAACGGACAGCCTACTTTGATTTGGCAGGAATGTGGCTTGCGTTAAATGTGGAAAAGGATATTCCACGCAATGACATACATAATTCCTATACTCATATTGCATTTACGATAGAGGAAGAGGATTTTGATGAAATGTATAGTCATTTAGAGCATCTTCAAGTACATATCTTAAATGGCAGGGTTCGTGATTCACGTGACAAACGATCTGTTTATTTCACAGATCCAGATGGACATAAATTTGAATTTCATACAGGTACATTACAGGATCGCTTGAATTACTATAAAAGTGAAAAGCTGCAAATGGAGTTTTATGATTGATTGCACCTTTCAGTGTGTAGTAATAATTGTAGTAATGCTTTGACGAAAATACCTAACAATATGTAGCAAGGGAAGGAATACCAATGCTCCCATTTAGTCGGAATATAAATATCTAGCCAAATGAAAAGAGGTTCAGCAATAAAGGATGCAAAGGCAGAAAAAATAATCATCGCACTAATAAAGCTCTTCCAACTTCTGAAATATTGATAAATCAACATATAAAACACTGGAAGAATGCAATAATCCACAGGATTTAGCCTAGGTATTAGCTTTACAAATTGATACTTATAACTCCATAGTTGAAGCTCGACACCTATATCATCTAGTAGCACAGTTAATGAGCTAATGAGGGAGCCGTAAAATAGTATCTCAATCAGGGACTTTCTATTTACTAAATAGAAAAAAATTGCCCACGGTAACAGCATTAATATGACTAATAGCCACCACTGAAAAGTAAACAAATTTTCATGAATGAAATACTCCATTCTTATTTCTGATAAATGTCGATCAACCATTTTTACATCTTCAAATGATGGATGCTCCATATACATATCTCCTTATATATTGGGAATATGCGTACATTTAGTTAGGTAATGACGACCATCTTTTGTATCATATTAGTATGTAACAAAGTTTGCTTTTTACTCTAGGATGTTTTAGCGTAGGTTGCTACTTTTCGAATAAGACGAGAATCACGATAGTCTCAAGCTTCCAGGACATTTTTATGTCATAGTATTGAATCGTTTATCTGTGTTGAGTTATTAAGAAAGACTGTATTTGATATTTAGCAAAAGAGCCTACTCTTAAGACCGTATGTTGTCCAAGAATTAGAGGGCCAGAAAAGAATGCCCTCTAAAGTTAGTTAACCCTTCAACCTTATCTACCTAAGAGTGCCCTGATTGCTTTGTATATAATGACTAGCGCAAACACTAAAACAATCACAAATATGACTGGTGCTAAAAATGTCATGAGAGTTCCTAAAAAGGGCACAGACGCAATTGCAGATGCCGGTAAAAATAATAAGGCTAGACCTGCAAGAACAGCTGCTAAAAATAAGAAGATCAATTCCATAAATCTCCCTCCTTTCATTAATACTATATGAAAGAGAGTAGCTGTTGGTAAGGAGGAACTAGCCCTTTTTAGTAGGATAATAGATGGATTTATTTGAATGTAGCAATGTAACTGGAGGATATATATGGAAAAAAATTGGTATACAGAGATTCCGATAGTTGAAACTTCCCGTTATTTGTTACGCGGGATCGTAGAAGAGGATACTCCACGGTTGTTTGAATTTATGTCTGACAGAGATACGATGAAATACATTACACCAAAGCCTGTTGAAACGGTAGAGGAACTGATAGAGTCTATCTCGTCTAGTATTCAAAATTTTCACAATGAAAAAGAGCTGCCTTGGGTAATTGTTCATAAGGAAAAAGAAGAGATTATCGGTATGTTTCGATTTCATAAGCTGAATAGATGGCATCAAAAAACAGAAATGGGAACCGTAATTCGAAAAGAGTACCAGCAATCGGGTGTAATGACAGAAATCCTTTCAATGATGCTAGACTTTGGTTTTAACACACTTAAGTTAAATCGGATTGTGGGAGACATCTTCGCAGATAACAAAGGATCAAAAAAACTACTCACTAATTTTGGTTTTCATCAAGACGGTGTTTTGAGACAGACTGATTTTGACGGAAGTGTATTTCATGATACGGTTGTCTATTCAATGCTAAAAGAAGAGTATGAAATGAAACAAAGAATCCTACTGCTCCATGAGGCACTCGAACAAAGTTGGTCTAGTCAGTCTAGTTCACTGTGGACAGAAGATAATCCTGCTTGTGGTCAATGCGGTGTCACTTCTCTAGTTGTTCATGATTATACCGGAGGAGAAATAGCGAAGACGATGGCCGGAGGCAGGTGGCATTTTTACAATATTATTAGCGGAGTACGCATAGATTTTACGAGTACTCAATTTTCTGTACTGCCTCACTATGAAGATAGAATCAGTTCCAGAGAAGAAGCAATGCTGGACACGAACGAAGTACAATATACGTATTTAAAACAAGCCGTTCAAGAATATATTGAAAAGAGGAAGTAAGAGGTACATCATATGGCAACACTATTACTAGATATGGATTCTGTTATTTGTGATTTAATGACAGATTG
Organism: Bacillus sp. BGMRC 2118; assembly: GCA_008364785.1. Taxonomy (GTDB): domain Bacteria; phylum Bacillota; class Bacilli; order Bacillales; family SA4; genus Bacillus_BS. The sequence goes on from VTTJ01000011.1 coordinate 148,232, forward strand.
GCATAAAAGATATAATGAAGAGTATCAAGATTCTCTTACTGTTGAAAAACTAAGATGTTGGAATTCTGAAAAATATGTTAAGCCCGAATGTGGGATGAAAATATATGATTATTTACGGGAACCCGGCTTATTTCTTAATTTAAAGCCTCTTCCACATGCAAAGGAAGTCATCAAACGGTTATCACAGAATCATGAAGTGTTGATCGTGACGAGCAGTGTATCAACTGCCTTTAGAGAGAAAGAGCTTTGGATTGAGAAACATCTACCTTTTATAGGGAAAGAAAATATAATATTTACGCATAGGAAAGATAAAGTATGTGGTGATGTATTATTCGATGATGCACCTCACAACTTACAATCCTTTCAAGCGACTGGTAGAATCGCAATTGCAATGGATTATCCTTATAACCAAATGATAGATGTACCTCGAGTGAAAGATTGGATCGAATTTGAGAGAGGAATCAACGAGAATTGGTGGGGAATACAACTGTGAAGGTAAATGTTTTAATTGTTGGTGGTGGTCCAGCGGGAATATCAGCAGCTATATGGTGTAGACGTTTAGATATTTCACACATACTAATCGAAAGAGACATGATGCTGGGCGGCCAGCTCTCACAAATTAAAAATCAAATTTTAGATTATCCCGGATTTTACGGAGTGAAAGGAAGCGTACTATCGGAACAATTTCTGTCCCACATACATGAGATAAAAAGTAGCTACGTGTGTAATACCGAAATGAAGTGGTTGGATCTAGAAAAGAAGAAGACAAAAGTACGAACAGAAGCTGGAGAAATAGAAATTCAATTTGATTTTATCATTATTGCAACTGGAGCAAGCCTTAGAACGTTAGGGATACCTGGAGAAGAACAAATGGTTAAACGAGGGGAAATATACTCTGCCTCTAAAGATCAGCACATGTTTGTAAATAAAAAGGTTGCAATCATTGGTGGTGGAGACCGAGCAACTGAAGGAGCATTATTATTAGCAAATGCAGGGGCAACTGTTACGATTATACACCGTTCAGAAATGTTTAAGGCAAGAAGGGAATACTTAGTTCCGGTAATACAGCATCCAAGTATATCCATAATGACAAATACAAATGTTATTGAAATTATAGGAGAGAAAAAAACAACGGGGATTATCGTTCATACTAAAGGAAAAAAACCACACCTGCTGGAAACAGATGCAGTATTTGTGAGAATTGGGATACAACCGAACAGTGAGCAAGTGAAAAAAGTGGTAGCCGTTGATTCTGAAGGGTATATCTTGACTGATGAATACGGAAAGACAAGTCACAATTTTATTTATGCAATAGGTGATGTTTGTAACAAGCCAGAATTTACAAGTATATCTGCTTCAGTGGGGCAAGGAATGGTTACAGCAAAGAAAATCTCTCTATTATTAGAAAAATAAGTTTAGCGACATACTAAACTTATTCTTACTATAGAGGAGGGATGTTAGTGGGCGATGAAAAGAGAAAATCAACTTTAGAGGATGCTAAAATTGCAAGTATGATGGGAGCAAGAGAAGATATCATTCATACTGGTGATTATAAGGAAGGATATGACTTACGTGCTCACGGAGCATTAGATGGGTTGAAGCAAGAGATAAATGAAAATGGTAACAACACATGAAAAATGAAAAAGCGAGCTATTTGCTCGCTTTTTCTGATGTACAGTAGAATTCCTATCGTCGATGTTCAACTAGGTCAATTGCACCTAGGACGACATGGGCTAATCCAAAGCCGACAATCGTGTTAGATAGCATTGGACTTACGTTTCGATTTTGTTTCAGTGCATAGCCTGTTGCAGTAACGGCTGTACCAAGAACAGTTGGGATTAATCCTTCTCGAACATTCATGTAAGTCCCTCCTAGTAGTGATGGAATTCTCCTTTAGGATATGCAAACGCTAAAAAGTCTAAAGCAGGATTTTACTAGAAGAAAGGAGAAATAATGTAAATAAAGTTAGGAGGATTTCAAATGAAAATAGAAAATACATTAATTGAAACACTTGGAATTGAAATCACGGATATCGCAGAAGGGAAAGTAGTCGCAACAATGCCAGTTGACGGCAGAACTCATCAACCGTTTGGAGTTCTTCATGGTGGTGCATCAGTCGCTTTAGCTGAAACAGTTGCCAGTTTCGGTTCATATTATTTAGTTGATCCAGAAACAGAAAGCTGTGCAGGTTTGGAAATTAACGCAAATCATATAAAAGCGAAACGAGAAGGTACAGTCACAGCCATTGCAACCATACTTCATAGAGGTCGAACAACGATGGTATGGGATATTAAAATTGTGGATGAAGAACAAAATCTCATTTGTATCTCAAGATGTACAGTTGCTGTCATAAAATTAAAAAAATAACTGGAGATGCTCCAGTTATTTTTATGCTGTCAGTGATTCACGTTTCTCATTCGTGCCTTTCCTCATTATTGTCCATAATAAAAGGGCTGCAATCATAAATAATGAGCCTGTAATGACGAACACACTGGATATACCGAATAAACTAGCCAGAATACCGCCAAGAGATGGGCCGATGACATTTCCGAGAAAACGGAAGCTCACATTATATCCAAGTACTTCTCCTTGCATTGCTTGTGGTGCTTGAATTCGGATAAATGCGGTCATACATGGTATGATGCCTCCAAGTGACATCCCTAGGAAAAACCGAAGTATGACTAATTGCCAAAGTGTTGACACAAATGCCTGTGGGATAAAGAAAATAGCGGATAAAATTAGAAGTAATAACACTACTTTTTCATACCCAATTCGATCTCCAAGATTTCCCCACCGTCTTGTTGCTAATAAATTTCCTAGCCCTGTCACTGAAAATGCCAAACCAGATAATAAAGCAACAGTCGTACCGGCATTTAGCTCCTTCACATATAGAGCTAATATTGGTTGTATGCTGAAATTAGCAGTTTGAATGATAAGAGATACTATCATCGACATTATTAATAATGGTGAACGAAAAACTTGGAAGAACACTTCCTTACGTGAGAACGTCTTTTTCAATTGACTGGCTGTTTTCTTCTCTTCTTTTATAAATACGGTAACTAAAAGGGCAGCACCAGCAATAAAGATAGAAGTGACAATAAACGTATACTCAAAACCAACTGCATCCACGATTGCCCCACCGATTAAGGGTCCTAATAGTCCGCCAGATACATTACCTGTTTGAAGGGTGGCGAGCGTTTTCCCCACTGTCTCTTTTGGCGTTTGTGAAGAGATAAAGGCAATAGAAGTGGGAATAAAGCCTGTTACAATTCCCATAAACATACGTAAAAAGAACAATTGCTCAACGCTTTTGGCAAATCCCATTAGAAAAATACTTGCCGAGATTCCAAAACCGGTAATCATTAATATCTTTTTATACCCATAACGGTCACTAATTCTTCCCCATATAGGTGAAAAGAACAATGCTGATAAAAACGTAATGCTAAATACAAACCCAGACCAGCGTTGTACATAATCATTTGAAAAACTTCCAAATGTCTCTATATATATGGATAAGAACGGTAGAACCATTGTAGCACTTGCTGCGACAAAGAAGTTTGCAGTCCACATAATCATGAGATTTCTCTTAAACAATTGAATGGTACACACCTTCTGTCTCATTTATTTCGCCTTACTAAATTTTAGTAAACCTTAATAAATATATCAAGTGTTTTGCACTCCTTATATGTTCAACAAAAAAACACCTTGACTTCAAGGTGTTTGAAAAACCCGATATTAAAAAGCATTAAACTTGATATTCCTTTTCCAACGTTTCAATCTTCTCTAAGCATAATGCGGCCCATTCGGATGGATCATTTTCTAAATCAGAACGCAACGTTTGGAGTGCATGTGATAAGGAAGATTTATAATCAGGTATCGACCCTTCATACGATTTTACCATGCCTTTTAAGATGTTCGTCTGCTCATGTTCAGCAAGTGCCTTACGTTCATGGAAAAATCCCATTCCTACTTGTTTAGGATTATGGAGATCTCCTTGAGTAGGATGTTTGAGTACAGCCTTCACCTTTACAAGATAATGTTCAGGACGAACATTTGTAATTTCCCCAATATATACTCCTGTTTTATAAGGTGCTCTGACAATGTCACCAATTTGTAATGACTCTGACATAACAATTCATCCTTCCCTCATTGATTCATTCTTCTCTTCATAGTACCATAAAGGACAAGAAGTCAAAATTTTGAATACCCTTTTGTTAGGAGTGTAAACGAAAATGAAATGGAAACTACATGTAACGGCACTTTTGCTTCTTTTACTGTTAAGTGCTTGTGGAACAGGTAATAATGAAACATCAGGTACAAAAAGTGATAAGGATGAATCGGCACAAGGTACAGAGAATCAAAGTAAAGAAACCATTAAAGTTGAGGATTTACGCCAACTAACAGATTCAACTAGTGAAGAATACCCTACAGTTGAACTGGTAACCTCAATGGGCTCCATTACAATCGAGTTATATCCGGATGTTGCCCCAAAGGCAGTTGAGAACTTTATGACACATGGTAAAGACGGTTACTATAATGGAGTAACATTTCATCGCGTGTTGAAGGACTTTATGATCCAGGGTGGTGATCCTGATGGAACAGGTAGGGGTGGAGAGAGTATTTACGGAAGTGACTTTGAAGATGAGTTCTCTCCGAAGGTCATGCACTTTAGAGGGGCACTGGCAATGGCAAACTCCGGTGAAAATACGAACGGAAGTCAATTCTTTATCGTCCAAAATCCAACAATCAATGAGGACCTTCAAGCTCAAATGAAGGAAGCACAATTTCCGGAAGAACTTATCCAAGCCTATGTAGAACATGGTGGAACGCCTTGGCTGGATTTCAAGCATACTGTATTTGGACAAGTCATTGAAGGTATGGATGTTGTTGACAAAATTGCAGCGATTGAAGTAGATGCTCAAGGTAAACCTAACCAACCAGTCACCATTGAAAAGGTACATGTGAAGGAGTAACAAGTATGGTAATCGCATCCCAAGTGTTAGGATTATTTTTATATTTCCCAGAAGATAAATCAGAATATGGTCCGGCAGCAATCACTTTCTTATTATTTATGCTGCTGGCAGTTATCGTCTTTCGATTCATTATTAAAGTGTCAAAGAAAGAATTAGAGAAGGCAAAAGAAGTAGAAGAAAGAATGAGAAAATATCAGGATGAGAACAAATAACCGGAGAAGATCTCGGTTATTTTTTTGTCCTAAAAGGCTGGTTTCGTGTAGATTATTACTTTTCGTAAAAATTCCAAAAGCCGGATTTTTACCTTAGTATCTATCTACTACTATACATATTACTAAAAAGGAACAAAGTTTTAGAAAAGAGCTTCTAAAAAGGCCAACTCTCCAATAAAAGGCTAAGTCGTCTTCGTTTAATCGAATTAAAATTTGGTTAAGCTACGAGATATGAGACTTTTAGAGGAGGATTTGCATGAAAAGGCTGTTACTGTTGTCACTTCTGCTTCTTGTGAGTGGATGTGGTGAAAATACACCACCAACAAAAATCATGATTGATATTAAAAATCCAGATGGCGATAAAATGGGAACAGCAACACTTCAAGAAAAGGCAACTGGTTTAAGTGTTGGACTAGATTTAAAGGGACTAGAGCCGGGCCCACATGCCATTCATTTTCATGAAACGGGTGAGTGTGAACCACCTGATTTTGAATCGGCAGGCGATCACTATAATCCAGAAGACAAAGATCACGGATTATTGAATCCAGAAGGCTCTCACGCAGGTGACTTACCAAACATCATTGCTGACAGTGATGGCACAGTGCTCGTTGAATTAATGGCACCAGGTGTAACGCTTAAAGAGGGAAAAACAACTTTATATCTCAAGAATGGTACATCCCTTGTTGTACATGAGAAAGCAGACGACGGCATGAGTCAACCAGCTGGCAATGCCGGGAAACGAATTGCTTGTGGTGTCATTAGTATTGAGGAACAGATGAATAAAGATAAGAAGAAAGAGAAGGTTGTGGATATAGAAGAGCGTAAGAAAGAGGAAGGAAAATAAAACACATAGCATTTGCTATGTGTTTTTTTACGACCAGCTTTTATCTCGAATCGTGGAAGTTGAGTAAGGTTGTATATCTGGGTACGTTGAATTCAAAGGTGTATTAATGAAAATTGAGGCTAATAAAATGACCAAAACTACATTGTGGTTATACATGCGCAAATTATTAATGAATACTTCTTCTAACAGATATTCCTGTTAAGCTATAATAGGTAGAAAAAAGGTATAGGAACTTACCTACTAACTCTTTACAATAATAAATGTAACGAAAGGCTATTGTAAGAATGGTGAATTTGTTTATTATAAAGGGTAGGAGACAAGGCTCTAATCGAAGACCTTGTTGTTAAAATCCTAACAAGTAATCATGTCCGAATCCATGAGGCGAAAGTGTTACTTGTCATACACGATAAACAACAATTCATGTGAATAATAAATTAAGATTAGAAGCAAGGTGAGTGAATATGAATACATTGAACATCAAATTATATGATTTTCTACTAGAATGGGATCCATTTAAAATTGGCGGGGATAACTATGATCCTGAATATGCTGATGTCATTGGGGCTGTGTATCTTATTGACAATGAAGCAGACCTGGCGAATAAGATTCAAGAAATTTTTGAGTTTTCCTTCGAAAAATTAATTCCTACCGAAGAATGTCTGTTAAAAGCAAGACAGCTTCTACATATTAAGGCTGAAGATGACTCATGTGCGATAAATTAAAAAAACAACTGGAGAAATCCTCTCCAGTTGTTTTAAAATAGTTGAAAAATCAAGAACACTAAATGAATTGCATGATTTGCTCTTTGATATGATGAGGGCGTTCTTCCGGCAATAAATGTCCGGTTTTATCTAACGTAATTAATTTCGAATATCTCAGGTCACGATGTAGTCGCTCACCAATGGATAATGGAACGACCTTATCTTCACGTCCCCATATAAGAAGGATTTCTGTATCAATAGAATGCAGGTCATTACTTGGTAAATCACCCTCACGATGACGGATAAATCGTGTCATCGCAGTGAAAATTTCATCATTGTAAAAAGGTTCTTCATAACCAACCTTCATTTCATCATCAATCATCGAATGATCATACACCACATTTAAGAGGCTATGCATAACGCCTTGTTTAGCCAACTTTCTTTTAAGTACGAGTGAGAAAAACGGGATATAGGAAGAAAAGATGAGTGCCTGCTTAGCACGTTCTAAATATCCAGAACTACATAACAAGACCATTTTACGGACTAAATCTGGCCTCTGCTTTGCGATGTTCAAAGAGATTTGTCCGCCCATAGAATGTCCTACAAGGATAATATTTTTCATGTTCAGTATGCCGAGAAGCTCAATTACAACGCTTGCTAAGTTTTGATAAGAGTAAGTAAAATCTTTTGATTTTCCACTTTTACCAAAGGGAGGAAGATCTACGGCAAGTACGCGGTACTCCTTTGCCAAGAGAGGTACGAGTCGTCTGAAGCTAAAAGTTGATGAAAGGAAACCATGTATTAACACAATGGTAGGCTTAAAATTACTAGCATCCTTATGATACAACTCGTAATGAATTGGAATCCCTTGAATGGTAATGGTGAATTCGTTGTCTTTTCCAAATGTCATCTCATTTCACTCCAACCATTATTTATGTATTAGCATACCCAAAAAGTTAAAATTTTCTCAGCTATTAAGAAAGTATTTTCGAATGCAAAAGTATTTTGTTCCGACGAGCACGAATAAGTTCTCAAATAAAAAAGGACAAGTTTTTACACTTGTCCTAAAAAGGGGGAATACTAGAAAGCCTTATATGTATACTATTTCCATCTTTTTAACAATGTAAACATTTTTTTATGTTTATTTGAAACAATTGGAACGATCATTTCGTTTCATAAGCAAGAGAAAGGGGTTGACCAATGTGGAGGAAGAACTAATAAGGAAAGCGCAGCAAGGAAATACAGCAGCTTTTCAACAACTAGTTGAACAATATTACCCTGTCGTTGAGCGGTTTGCCTATCAGTTAGGAAATCGCAGGGATGAAATAGATGATATTACACAAGAAGTATTCATTAGAGTCTATCGATTTTTAGATCAATTCTCAAAGGCTAAATTCTCAACATGGTTATATAAAATTACGCTAAATGTAACTCGAGACATGGCACGGAAAAAAGCACAAAACGAAAGAAAGCTATTTAAGATTCAATTAGAACGCGAAGTATACCCAGAAGTAGAAGCTTCTATTTTGCAAAGTGAGGAAGACCGTATTTTACACATTAGCATCCAACGATTGAACGAGAAGTACAGTGTACCGATTATTCTCTATTATTTCCATGATAAGAAGTATGACGAAATTGCAGAGATCCTATCCATTAGCTTATCTTCAGTAAAAACGAGATTGCTAAGAGGAAAGTCGATGTTAAAACAAATCATGGAAGAGGAAGAACGAAAGGGGGGCAACGGAAATGGATAAGCTAGAGCAACGATTAAGCCAATTGAAAAGCAGCTATGAGGAAATTCCAACTACAAGCAATCCAGCAAAAATTATGGAGCAAATCAAGAAAACCGAGAAAAAGCGAAAGAAAAAATGGGTAGCCCAATTACCATACGTTGCAAGCTTTATCGGTGTACTTATAATCGGTTCACTGCTTGCTGTTCAATTGCTATCATCACAAGAAACAAATACAGGTGATGGAGTCGAAAAAAATCCAGAGGAAAAACCACCTGTTACATCTGAACAGAAGGAAACAGACGAGCAAAAGAAAGAAACTGAACAGAATGTAACGGAAGAGCAAATTGCGGAAAAGCATAAAATACTCGTTGCTTATTACGATGAGTTACTTTCTACTTCTTATGAGCATCCAATAGTACAAATTGAAGACGTAGAGAGTTTATCTTATATTAAAGAAGCAAAAGAATTAGTAGAGAACGTCGGATCCCCTCAATATAGAAATTATAAAGATGAACAAGACCTAGAACAGTCCTTTGAAGAGTATATGACATTTATAAAGAACCGTTTTGAAATGCCAAAAACAGACATCGAACAGCTAAAAGAAAGTAAAAAGGATGATCTTTCCTCAGAAGTGATGGATATAATCCGAAAACAAGAGGAATTAAAGGTATACTTCCAAAACCAGTTAATTTCCTTTAGTAAATCGGGTGAATTAACAAAACTGAGTCAAGACTTTTTTGAACAACAAAATAAGCTGCTTTCTGTAAAAGGTATTGAGAACCATGAGTTGGAAGCTTTTGCTCAATACTTGAAGGATAATGGATTTACATTAATTGATCTAGAAGGTATGCATGAAGTTGAAATAGACTTTCAAGCCTTGTATGAAGCATCTGGAGCGAAGTTAAATGATTCTGTAATTGTATTTATCGATACAAAGAAGAATAGAATCGTAACAGATGGTCACCTCCAAGGGAACTGGAATACAGTTGCTGATAGAATTGCATTATTAGAATCTATAAGAAGCAATTTTGAGGGAAGTAGTAAAGTAGTCATCGATCAAGAGATCGCGTTTTACATGAATATTTATATTAATGGAGCTGAATATCCTAGACCATATTTAGAGGATGGTACTCTTGACCCTGAATTAAAAGCAAGCTATATGAAGTTTTTAGAAGAAAGAGATTCAAACACAGAATCTTATAAAAAGGTGGAAGAGCATTACAAGGCACTAGAAAAGAGGAATTTCCAAAAAAGTACGAATGAGTAACTTAGGCGGCATAAGCCGTCTAAGCTTGTACACAAAAGGTTACTCGATTATACAAGGTGCCAAATGAATGAAAAATAAAATGTGATTTTATGTTTCGGATATCATTTTGATTGCTCTCTTTGTATAGAATTATGTTTTATTAGCATAATATTCCTCAATTATTGATCATCTTTTATTAAAAAATAAGAAGATATAAGAATAGAATGAATTTAAAACCGTTTGAAGTGGAATGGCACTCGACTCCTGTGGGAGGCAGTGGGACAGGTGAGACTCATGCAGACGGAACGGCGAGGAGGCTCACCGCCACCCCGCGGAAAGCGAGTGTCATGGAGCGGAAATGACCTTGTCTTACAGAAAACTTCATAAAAGTAGAAGAGAGATTGCATTTAACTCGAAATAACCGAGGTTGTCTACCTTCTTGGACGGTATAATCCGTCTTTTTTGATTTACTAACAGTTCTATGATATAATTTTTTATTGCGTATATAAAGTGATAGAAAATAGAATATATAGGGGTGTTTTGGATGTCAGAAAAAATCGAAGTAGGTAGTGTTTTAACAGGTAAGGTAACAGGTATTCAAGCATATGGTGCATTTGTTGCATTAAATGAAACGACTCAAGGTCTTGTTCATATTTCAGAAATCAAGCATGGTTTCGTAAAGGACGTAAGTGAGCATCTTTCTGTTGGTGATGAAGTGAAAGTAAAGGTTTTATCAATCAACGAAGAAGCAGGGAAAATCAGCTTATCAATTCGTGCAACTGAAAAGGCACCTGAAAAAGCTCCGCTTCAAAAGATTATGAACAAAAAGAATGAGAAGTCTGAAACAGAAGTTCAAGGCTTCAACACATTAAAAGACAAACTTGAAGAGTGGATTGAGCAGTCAAGCGGACGTGAAAATTTATTAAAGAAATAATGACTAAAAAAAGGTAGGGAGTGAATCCCTACCTTTTTCTGTCTTTAAATTAACGAGTTGCTCTTGGCTCTGCAGATGTTTCCATCTCTTTCCAAGGTTTGAATAATAGTCCTAAGTTGATTAAACCAGCAATCCCGACTAATCCGTAAATGATACGAGATAATGCTGAATCTTGTCCACCAAAGATCGCAGCAACAAGGTCAAATTGGAAGAATCCAATTAGTCCCCAGTTAATTGCACCGATTATTGTTAGAGCTAACGCAAGACGTTGAATTGTACTCACTACGTTTCCCTCCTTATTTTAAAGAATAACTACAGTTTTTAGCATGAGTACAAATCAATAAAATTATGCATACTGCTAAAAGGAGTCGAGTTTCTTTACAATTACAGCACCTGTACGACATAATGAGTAATGACCAAATCATGAGGAGGTAATGAATCATGGAACAGTTTACATTTTATAATCCAACCAAGCTAATATTCGGGAAAGATACGTTATCACATCTTCAAACAGAAATACCTACATACGGTAAAAAGGTTTTAGTAGTATATGGTGGTGGCAGCATTAAAAAGAACGGCCTGTACGATAAAGTTATGACTCAATTGAAAGAAATGAATGCAGAGGTTTACGAGCTTGGTGGTGTTGAGCCGAATCCAAGACTCACAACTGCTAAAAAAGGTATAGACATTTGTAAGGCAGAGGGAATTGAGTTTTTATTAGCAGTTGGTGGAGGTAGTGTCATTGACTGTACAAAGTTAATTTCAGCCGGCAGTAAATATGACGGTGACGCATGGGACCTTGTGTTACGAAAAGCAGAGGTAACAGAGGCAACTCCATTTGGTACGGTGTTAACATTAGCAGCAACGGGTTCTGAGATGAACTCAGGTTCTGTTATTACAAACTGGGAAACAAATGAAAAATATGGTTGGGGCAGTCCCTTAACATTCCCTAAATTCTCAATACTAGATCCTACTCATACATTTACTGTTCCAAAAGATCAAACAATATATGGAATCGTAGACATGATGTCACATGTCTTTGAACAATATTTCCACAATGTAACGAACACTCCACTTCAAGATCGTCTATGTGAAGGGACGTTGCGCACTGTAATGGAAGTAGCACCAAAATTAGTCAATGATTTAGAAAACTATGAATACCGTGAGACGATTTTATATAGTGGAACCATTGCTCTAAATGGAATGCTACAAATGGGGTACCGCGGTGACTGGGCAACTCACAATATCGAGCATGCCGTTTCAGCCGTATATGATATCCCTCACGGAGGCGGTTTAGCAATCCTTTTCCCAAATTGGATGAAACATACGCTAGATACAAATGTTGCCCGCTTTAAGCAATTAGCACTTCGTGTTTTTGATGTAAATCCTGAAGGAAAGTCAGATCGTGAAGTTGCCCTAGAAGGAATTGAAAAGCTACGCAGCTTCTGGAACAGCATTGGAGCACCATCTCGTCTAGCTGATTACGAAATCGGTGATGATAAGCTTGAGCTTATGGCAGATAAAGCCATGGCACGAGGAGAATACGGTAACTTCCAAAAATTAAATAAAGAAGATACGTTAGCAATTTATCGTGCTTCACTATAAAAGAAATAGCACTTCAGCTTGAAGTGCTATTTTTTGTCTTACATATAAATAGCGAAATTCACAGCAGAATCGCGAAATGAATGAAAAAATAGCGAAAATAAAATTAAAATCACATGATAAATCTGAAAAATAGCGAAAAACACCAACACGGAGTACTACGCATACAAAAGATTATAAAATGTATCCGTTTCCAAATCTCTAACCTTCTTGATTTGCTAAGATGAATTCGATAAAGTGAAAGAGGCAACACTGTAAATAGAGGAGGCTTATAAGATGAGTCATATTAAATTTGATTATTCAAAGGCGTTATCATTTTTTGGAGAACATGAACTTACATACTTACGAGATGCAGTAAAAGTCGCACATCACTCTTTGCATGAGAAAACTGGTGCTGGTAATGACTATTTAGGGTGGATTGATCTTCCAACAGAATATGATCAAGAGGAATTTTCCCGTATTGTGAAAAGTGCGGAAAAAATTAAATCAGATTCAGATGTTTTACTTGTTGTTGGGATCGGTGGTTCATACCTTGGGGCACGTGCTGCTATTGAATTATTAAACCACTCTTTCTATAATGCATTATCAAAAGAACAGCGTAAAACTCCGCAAGTTATTTTCGTTGGAAATAACATCAGTTCTACATATCTAACAGATGTAATGGATCTATTAGAAGGGAAAGATTTCTCTGTTAATGTGATTTCAAAATCTGGGACTACAACTGAGCCTGCGATAGCTTTCCGCATTTTCCGTAAACTTCTAGAAGAAAAGTATGGGAAAGAAGAAGCGAGAACGAGAATTTATGCGACAACTGATAAGGAACGTGGTGCATTAAAAACGTTAGCAACAGAAGAAGGGTACGAATCATTTGTTATTGCAGATGATGTTGGTGGAAGATATTCTGTTCTAACTGCAGTCGGTTTACTCCCAATTGCTGTGAGTGGAGCGAACATTGAGCAAATAATGAAGGGTGCTCTGGACGCGAGTGTTGAATTCGGAAAATCAGAGTTAGAAGAAAACCTTGCTTATCAATATGCTGCCGTTCGAAACGTTCTTTATAATAAAGGTAAAACAATTGAAATGTTAATTAACTATGAGCCGGGTCTTCAATATTTTGCTGAGTGGTGGAAGCAGCTTTTCGGAGAAAGTGAAGGAAAAGATCAAAAAGGAATCTTCCCATCTTCTGCGAACTTCTCAACTGACCTACATTCATTAGGGCAATATGTACAAGAAGGACGTCGTGATTTATTCGAAACGATCATTAGTGTTGAACATTCAAAGCATGAGCTTATTATTGAAGCTGAGGAACAAGATTTAGATGGCTTAAATTATTTAGCAGGTAAATCTGTTGATTTTGTAAATAAGAAAGCATTCCAAGGAACAATGCTTGCACATACTGACGGAGGGGTTCCTAACTTAATCGTTGAGGTTCCTGGGTTAGATGAATATACATTCGGATACTTAGTCTATTTCTTTGAAAAGGCGTGTGCGATGAGTGGATACCTACTTGGTGTAAATCCATTTGATCAACCAGGTGTTGAAGCATACAAAGTGAATATGTTCGCTTTACTCGGTAAGCCAGGCTTTGAAGAGAAAAAAGCAGAATTAGAAAAAAGATTATAAAAAATGAAGTGAGGTTTTTCCTCACTTCATTTTTTTAGGCAACTACTTCATCAATAATTCCTATCTGATTGGATATCCTAAGGGGTAGATAAAAAAAGGAGCTGATTATATGATTGAAATTCCTTCACAGCTTGAAGGTCAATCCTTTAACTTATATAGATTAGAATCGTCGTTAAAGCCTATTGGATATGTGATCGGTGGAAACTGGGATTATGATCATGGTTATTTTGATTATAAAATTGATGATGAAGTAGGGTATCAATTTTTACGAGTTCCCTTTACTGCAGTTGATGGTCAATTAGATTCTCAAAATACAACTGTACAGCTTGGGCGTCCATTTCTACTTTCTCATAAGTATCAAATTGGTTTAGATGATCATGTAAGGGGAATAGATCCGGGAACATTCAACCAATTTTCTGAGCCACAAGACCCAGATGCAACATTTCCTACAAAATACATTGACCTTGGTAAATCACTTGTAAAAGAACTCGAGGATTTACTTGAACAAGATTAATGACGAATAATTAACAATTCATCTGTTTGTAAGATGGAAAGAGAGGGGGTTGGATTGATATAAGATTCATCCCTTCTCTTAATACCGATTAATAAGATGCCCTTTTTAATTAGCTGCCTAATACATTGCTCATAAGACAACCCATTCATTTCCTCGGGAACTGCAATGTACTCAATTCTATTTCCTGATAGATTATCTAACATCATGAGCAATGCATCACTCATACCATGAGATAGAATACTGTTTGCCATCACATAGCTGGTCAATTTATTTGTTTGAATAATTTCATCTGCACCGGCTCGTTTTGCATTAATAATTTGGTTTTTTGTTAAAATCTCCACGATGGAATAAATAGAAGGATTCATTCCCTTTGCTGTAACGAGAGTTAAAATGGTTGCCATATCAGCATGAGATTCATTTTTTTCTTGATCCGCAGAGATAATCAGTATATCGGCAAACGCAATATTGGCCCGTTTTAATGTTTCATCATTAGTGGGATCTCCTTTTATAAATGTAATATTCCGATCTGAAAGAGGGCTCTCTTTTAATGTTTCGTCAACTAAGACAATTTTAAGTTTATCGTTCGCTCCATTAAGTTGAACAAGAGTTTCCCTCACTCTTTCATTCCATCCAATTAAAATGACATGATTTTCCCCTTTGAATGTTGACTTTCCCTCAACAAATGAATTCTCAAGTGATATGGTTGCTGCCGATAGTGTGACAAAATAAAAGGTCATGAACGCTGTACCAACTAAAATGAGTAGCATACCAACTACACGACCTAATTCACTAGTTGGTGAATAGTCACCATACCCAACCGTTGAGATCGTAACAATCGCCCACCACATACCTTCAAATATTGTTGGAAACGTTCCAGGTTCAACAAAGTGAATAACCGTTCCAAAGAGAATGATAGATAGCAGTGCTAATAAAATAAGCCGAATGACAAGAGGCAGTCGTAAATAAGAAAATAAAATAGATCGAACACTCATAAACGAACTCTACCCTTAGTCCTCTTCATTTTCAGAGTTATCCTTTTGATTCAATGGAATAAGTGACAGAATTTCCTTCACAATTTTATTCATTCTTGAATCTATTTCCTCACTGCCATAAACGTGTTTGGCCTTCTCAATAATCGTTGTTGCCTCATCATCAAATTCAATTAATGGCTTGTCTTCTTCGGCTTCATTGTACAGCTGGATAAAAGTATCCAACCCCTCATTTAACTTATCTATCGCATCACTTAATGTTTGTTTTTCTTGTGTATCTAATTTCATCTGTTTCACCTCTTCCATTATTGTTGCCATATATTGATAACTCCATAACTTTAAAGAGGTGTAATGAATGAATTTCTATGTATTGAATCATACTATCTTTAGCCCGCAAAGGAGGTTATTGCATGAAAAGATTTCTTATGCTCGTTTTAGCTCTAGGTTTAGTGATGACCGGCTGTTCAAATGCCTCAGACTCAGACAATCCTGATGCAAATGAAACGGTAGGAAATGATACGAGTGGTAGTGGTGGAGATAGCGATGGATCGTCTTCCGTAGGCTCTTCTTGATTAAAGTTTCTTATCGTTACATAGCAAACAGTCTTGTTAAAAATAATGATTTGAAAAAAAGTATGTTGGAGTGAAGATAATGGATATGAATCGTGTGAAGCAAATTGTTTCGTCTCCGGGTGAGATTATAGTAAGTTATCACGGAGTGCCAATCTGGATTAAAAGTTATGATGAAAATGCAAACACAGCCCGTGTTTATTCTCGATCGAAGCCTGAAGAGGAAATCGATGTTTCAATCGGAGAATTGACAGAAGAATTAACAGAATTATAAAGTCAACGAAGCATGGACAAACAGTCTATGCTTATTTATTTGCCATAACTATCCATTGTATTATTTGCCAAGCTTTATTATCATAAAATCTATACATTATATATAAAAACTTGACCTGTGTTTAGTGATTTAGATACTTAACAGGTCCATCAACAAGTACCATTAGAGCTTCATATAAGGTGGGGAGATACATGGAAGTTTATGTTGCAAAACAGCCAATATTTAACGAAAAGGAAGAAGTTATTGCTTACGAATTATTACATCGAAGTGGCAAGGAGAATGGATACTCTCATATAGATGGAGATAAAGCTACTTCTGAAGTCATTGTTAATAGTTTTTTAAATATTGGATTGGGTGAACTGTCAAAGGGAAAACCGTGTTTTATTAATTTTACAGAAAATCTTCTGAAATTGAAGCTTCCTACATACTTTACCCCTCTGTCAATTGTAGTAGAGATTTTAGAAAACGTAAAAGCCACTCCTGAGGTTATTTCATTATGTAAAGAGCTGAAGTCATTTGGCTATACGATTGCTTTGGATGATTTCTTCCTGTTACATGGTGATGAGCAAGTATTAGCATTACTTGAATATGTAGATATTATTAAAATAGACTTTAGATCAACCACAAGAGAAGCGAGAAATCAGCTTATGGACTACTTAAAGCCTTTTAATCTAAAATTCCTCGCAGAAAAGGTAGAAACTAGAGAAGAATATGAACAGGCAACGATGGATGGTTATAGTTACTTCCAAGGATATTTCTTCAGTAAACCAGTCATCTTACAAAGTCATGATATACCATCTTATTACTATTCTTATTTACTAGTTCTCGAAGAGTTAGACATGCCTGTACCGGATATTGACCATATTACCCAAGTTATCGAAAAAGATTTATCGATCTCTTATAAATTATTGAAATTAATTAATTCCCCCACAATACGTCCAAAATACGAAGTGAGTTCCATTAAGCAAGCTGTTGTCCTATTAGGCTTAATTGAAATTAAAAAGTGGATTTATGTATTGTCTATTAAAGGAGTAGGAGATAGTGATGAATCCTCTAGGGAAATCATTCACTTGAGCCTAACGAGAGCAAAGCTAGGTGAGCTTCTCGGCTCATACATGGGTATAAAACCGATGGAAAGCTCTAAATATTTCTTACTTGGTATGTTCTCACTCATTGATACCATTCTTCGCGTACCGATCGATAAAGTATTAGCAGAGCTTCCTCTATCCTACGATATCAAGAATGCCTTAAGAGGAGAAGAGGATGACTTAGGTTATGTACTAGAATTGATTAAAGCATTGGAAAGAATGCAGCTATCCAATAAATTATTTAAAACACTTACTCCTAACTTAAGTGAATCAGATTTATTTGAAATATATTCAAAAGCAAATATTTGGGCAGATAAGCTTATGCGTGAGGTTGAGAATATTGATGGATAAACAATACCTGGTCATTGACTAGGTATTTTTCTTGTGTGTAGGATTTTCTGCATGAATAGTAGGATTTCAAATCATTCGATTACCAAATGAAGGTTTTGGAGGATCTACTTGTAATAAGATGAATATTCACCTTGTATTGGATGTTTAAACATGATCTTATTCAATGAATAGATCATTGTTTACGAAAGGCTGTTCTCGGATAGATTGTTGCCTTCTAGTAAAAATCCCAAGCCGGATTTTTACCCTAGTATTTAGATACTTCTATACATAAAGAGAGTAACTCTTTCAAATACAACCGCTTTTTGCTTCTAACACTGGTTATACACACAGGATAAATGTACGAGAAGTAACAAAGATTTAGAAAAGAGCCTTATGAAAAGATCATATGCAAATGATAGCTATAAATATCGACTCCTCAAATATAATGGTTATATACGTTCTTAATGGGAGGATGAACATGACAACAACCAGAGAAAGACTATTTATTAATGGTGACTGGATTGAAACAACTGACTATAGCAAGTTATATTCTCCGTATAACGGTGAAGTGTTAGCAGAAATACCATTAGCGACAATAGATCATATAAATCAAGCGGTTCAAGCAGCAGATGAATCAAGACAATTACTAAGAAAAATGCCAGCATATGAACGATCACAAATTCTTGAGAAGATGGTTAAACTGTTTGAGGAACGTTTTGAAACAGCAGCAATGATTATTGCGAAAGAGGCAGCCAAACCAATTTCCACTGCTCGTGCAGAAGTAGCACGAACGATTCAAACATACAAATTTGCAGCAGAGGAAGCGAAAAGAATTCATGGTGAAACAATCCCATTAGATGGTGCTCCAGGTGGAGAAAACAGGATTGCGTATACCGTCCGTGAACCGTTAGGCGTTATTGCAGCGATCACACCATTTAACTTTCCGATGAACTTAGTTGCTCATAAGGTTGGGCCGGCAATTGCTGCAGGAAACACGGTTGTGTTAAAGCCTGCATCACAAACACCACTTTCAGCTTTTTTTCTGGCAAAGATTGCGGAAGAAGCGGGTTTACCGAAGGGAGCATTAAATGTCGTAACAGGTAAAGGGAGCATTGTCGGTGATGCGCTTGTTAAACACCCTTTAGTCAAAATGGTGACATTTACAGGAAGTCCAGCAGTAGGTATCTCCCTTCGTAATAAAGCAGGTCTAAAACGTGTAACACTTGAGCTTGGGTCAAATTCTGCTGTCATTATTGATGAAGGAGTTTCACTTCAGAAAATTATACCAAGATGTGTCACGGGGGCTTTTTCTTATCAAGGCCAAGTATGTATTTCATTGCAAAGAATCTATGTTCATGAAAACATATATGACGAGTTTGTAGCTCGATTTGTGGAAAAAACGAAAACCCTAAAGCTGGGGGATCCACTTGTTGAATCAGTGGATATATCTGCATTGATTACACAAAACGACGGCACAAGAGCGCTTCAGTGGATTGATGAAGCTGTCCTCCAAGGAGCTAGAGTTGCTACTGGTGGTAAAGTAACGGATAGTATTCTGCATCCTACGATTCTATTAGATGTTCCTGTTCATTCAAAGGTATCTTGTCAGGAAGTATTCGCACCTATAGTGCTAATAAATAAGATTAAAAACATTGATGAGGCAATTGAATATGTAAACGACTCTGAATTTGGACTTCAAGCAGGAATTTATACAGATAATATTCATGTTGCTTTGGATGCTGCAGAAAAACTTCAAGTTGGCGGCGTATTGATTAATGATATTCCAACATTCAGAGTGGATCATATGCCATATGGTGGTGTAAAGAACAGCGGTACAGGGCGTGAAGGAATACAATATGCAATAGAAGAGATGACCGAAATGAAGCTTGTGATTATAAATCGAAATTAAAAAAGGAGGGAACTTTCCTCCTTTTTTTTGTATGATGAAATAAAGTATAAGTAAAGGAAGAACAAGATGAATCAGTTAAAACTTGTGAAGAACAATAGGGAAATAGAGAAGGTAAGAAAAAGCTTTAATGAGTTAGCACAAAAAACATTTGGTATAAACTTTGAGTCTTGGTATGAAAAGGGGTATTGGACAGAAAAGTATATACCGTTTTGCTATGTGGACCAAGATGAAGTTGTTGCCAATGTGTCTGTAAATGTCATAGATCTCATTGTGCTAGGTGAGAAGAAAAGAGCTATACAAATTGGCACTGTTATGACAAATACAGCTTATCGAAATCAGGGATTATCGAGAAAATTGATGGAAGGAATTCTAAATAGTTATGAAGGACACTATGACATCATGTATTTATTTGCGAATGAATCGGTCCTTGAATTTTATCCGAAGTTTGGGTTTGTACCAATTGATGAATATTTGTATTATATGGACTTTGATGGCCAAAAAGAAAAACAATCACTATTCAAAAAGTTAGATGGAACCAATCAAGACGACTTAAATTTTATTTATCACTATGCATCAAAACGACTACCCGTATCGTCTACATTTGCTGCAATGAATACAGAGGAACTGCTCATGTTCTATTGTATTAATGTGTTTCCACATAATATATATTATAGTGAATTACTAAACGTCATTGTGATTGGTCAGCATGAAAATTCAGAGTTACACCTCTTTGATGTGATCAGTCATCAAAAAGTAAACATTGAGAAAATAATACAAGAGTTATCAACACTAGAAACAAAGAAAGTGGTATTTCACTATACTCCTGAATATGACAATATCACATTAAAAAAATTGTTACATAAAGGCAGTGAGCAATTATTTGTGAAACGAAAAAGTCATACCATGCTACCCAGTTATATTAAACATCCACTCACTTCACAAGCATAGGATCAAATTTCATATTTAAAATGGATTAATTCGATAAAAAATTTCCCGTTTAATATGTAACATTTTGGTAAAACTCTCGTCACATTAGTGTAATCAAAAAAAACATGAGGTGACTGAGATGAACACATTTAAAATGTTAGCAGTACTAGTATTGGCTGGAAGTTTAGCGGCATGTGGAACAGCAGCTGCAGATGATACAAATAATGAGGATAAAGTAGACGTTGTTAACGGTTCTGAAGGGGAATCAGCTTCTACTGAAGTAGACGGAAAAGCAGTAGTAGTGAAAGAGGAAGCAGCATATGTTGGCCGTGTGGACTCAAATTCGATTGAAGTGAATACTGAAACAGAAACTCTCGTATTACAAGTTGGAAAGGTAACAGATATTGATTGGAACAGTATTGAAAAAAATGCTCCTGTCACAATCGAGTATTATAAAAATAGAGAAAATCAAGCAATTTTACAAAGCATTGATGTGAAAGAGGTAAAGAAAGAACAAGATACTGTGAAGAAAGAAATCATAAAAGAAGAAGCGGCGTATGTCGGTCAAATTGACTCAAATTCAATTGAAGTAAATACAGAATTCCAAACACTTGCCTTGCAAACTGGTGAAGTGACAAACGTTAACTGGAACAATATAAAGAAAAATGCAGCAGTCATAGTTGAGTATTATAAAAATGAACACAATCAGCACATATTAACAAAAATCACAGTAAAAGACGTACCAAAATCCGAAACAAAGAATAATACAATTCGTGAAACGGCAGCATATGTTGGCCAAATTGATGCGAATTCAATCGAAGTGAATACAGAAATGAAAAAACTGACGTTACGTACTGAGCAAGTAAAGGATGTAAAATGGAATTCAATCGAGAAAAATGCGCGCGTGATTGTAGAGTACTACAAAAATGATCAAGGTCAATATGTGTTAACAAAAATAGAAGTGAAATAAGGAAGCAGCCACTTTCAGAGGAAAGTGGCTGTTTTTTAGTTAGTAAAATAATAAAGAGGGCAAAACGAATATCCAACGAATTGCAACTAATTGACTCTTTGACTTTGAATTAGTATGTAGATACTTCTATACATAAAGGAATCTGTTCTTTTCTAATCCAACATCAAGTTGCTTCTAAAACTGGTATACACCCAGCAAAATTGTCTAAAAGCAACAAAGTTTTAGAAAAGAGCTTATTTATAAACTGACTAGATAGTTTATTAAGTAAATGTTATAGTGTAAATTAATGAGAATGTAACATCGAATAGGAGGGATTAATATGCCGCCGGTAGTTTCTGATGAGTATCGAGCAAGAAAACGAAGTGAAATTATTGAACATGCATTAGCTTGTTTTGCTGAAAAAGGATTCCAGGCCGCCACAATTGATGATATTGTCAAGCATTCAAAAATTAGCAAAGGCTCAATTTATACGTATTTCAAAAGTAAAGAAGAAATCTATATCGCCTTAATGAACGAAAAAACAGTATCAAGTACAGAAAGGTTACTAGAAGAATTAACTCAGTACGATACTGCGATAGAGAAGATCTCCTTTATTTTTGATGTATACAAAATGCAGGCAGGTCGTGGAACATGGATGGACACAGTAAAAGTTCATACAGAGTTTTATCTTCATGCTTCTAGAGATTCCGAATTAAGACAACTGTTAATTGACCGAGCAGCAACCTATTACAATAGTGTAATTATCGATATTATTGAAGAAGGCAAGAAGACAGGCGAAGTTACAACAACATCAAATCCAGATGTATTGGCTAGATTATTCTGGAGTATTATAAACGGAGTCGGTTTCCAATACTCGGCACTAGAAGAAAACTATCCATATGAAGAAGTCATAGAAGAAGCAAAAGAAATGTTTATTGCTTCTTTAAAGTGAGAGAGCCTAGAGGCTTTCTTTTTTTTAGGATGGCTGTGTTAAAGTAGAGTGTTTATATTTAGCAGGGCTGATTGAAGTGAAAGGACGCGATACTTCTGCGGGAGAAGCGCCGAGGAGGCTCTCGAACTCGCTCCGGAAGATTTAGTAACTTTAAAAATAAACTGTAAGGTGTTTACTTAAGTATATTTCATTTCCTATAGCAGATACTCCTACTTAGCAAAGGTCTCCATTTACATACAAAGGTATCAGACTTTTCAAATAAAAAATTGACAATACATGGGATTTCATTTACATTTAAACTGTGTAGTCGGTTTTTTTTAAAAAAAAACAGGGGGTTTAGTATGAATACTTTAATGGATAGATTAGTAGATCAAGAGGAAGCCCTAGAATTTGTGAAAAATGCAATTACTCTTATAAAAGAGAAGTATATATTTTCTGATGTTGCAGAAGAAATTGGCACCCTACTGCAGGAAAACGTAAACAAGGGGAAATACAATACTTCTTATACGTATCGAGAATTTAAAAAGATCATTGAAGAAGATATGCAAAGTATTAATGGTGACAAGCACTTACATATTCACATACAAGAAATAGAGACAAATGAAGTAGATGAAAAAGAAATGCGACAAGAATATATACGTATGGCCGAAAAGAACAATTACGGTTTTCATAAAATGGAACGTTTACCGGGCAATGTTGGGTATGTTGACATTCGAGCATTTTATGATAGCGATATTGCATCTGAAACAGCTGTTCATGTGATGAATTCAATTATACATACGGATGCACTAATTGTGGACTTAAGAAATAACGTAGGAGGTTCACTAAATATGGTTGCCGTCATCGCCAGTTATTTCTTCGATGAGCTAACCCATATAGATGGCTTCTACGATCGTATTGAAGATAAAACGTCACAGGTTTGGACGCTTCCATATGTACCGGGAAAGTTGTATCTGGATAAACCAGTCTATGTTTTAACGAGTAAAAAAACATTCTCCGCTGGTGAACTGTTTGCTTATGCACTCAAACATCAAGGGAGGATTACAGTCGTTGGTGAGTCAACTGGAGGAGGGGCAAATCCAGGAATTTATCACCAACTAACAAAACAACTGAGACTCTTTGTATCAAGTGGCAGATCAATTAATCCAATTACAGGTACGAACTGGGAAGGAACAGGAGTAGAGCCTGACATTGTAATGGAAGCAGAAGAATCGTTGCCATTTACATATGAAATGGCACTATCTGCTGTAAAAGAGAAATATCTTTCAAAACAAGGGTATGATTTTTTACTAGAGGAAATAGAAGATGCTATTAAAAATCAATCAAAGTAAGAGGTATATATGATTAACATAAAAGAACTAGAATTAATGATTAAGGAAAGTATGGAAAATGCATATGTTCCGGGTCTGGCTATTGCTATTACTAAAGGGAACGAAACTGTATATGAAGCTGGGTTCGGTGTGACGAGTATTGAGGATAATGGAATTGCTATCACACCGAATACTCTGTTTTGTATCGGCTCTTTGACAAAGCCATTAACGGGTACTTTATTAATGAGATTAGTAGAAGAAAATTTACTGGAGTTAGATTTACCTATTGTAAACTATATTCCTTGGTTTCAGCTTGCGAATAAAGAATATAGTCAAAGGGTTACACTTCGAATGTTGTTAAGTCATACAGCAGGACTTCCACATATATTTGAGAAATATGGGGATTTAGATTCCGGCGCATTAAAAAGACTTGTTCAAAATTTATCAGAGGAAACCTTCATCTTTGAACCCGGGTTTACGTGGAGCTACAGTGATTTAGGAATTGATATAGCCGGATACTTGGCAGAGGTTGTAACAGGGAGGTCCTATCAAGAGTTAATGATTGAATATGTATTCAGTCCACTTGGGATGAGTAGATCAACATTTGAACCTTTAGTTGCTATGACGTACCCGTTAGCATTAGCTCATCAAACAACTGATAATGGGACACTTGAGGTTATTCATAAATTCGTAGGAAATGCAGCGCAGAATCCATCTAGCTTTGCAATGACGACTGTCCATGATGTGACACGCTTTATGAAGATGATAGCTCAAGGTGGTAGGAATAAGGACGAGAGATACTTAACATCTCAGACTATTGCAGATATGCATACTGTTATTGGAGATTATTTTACGCTCGAGAAAAGTGGATACGGTTTAACATTTGAAATTGATCACTATAACAATGTAAAAAAAGTCTGGCATGACGGTTCCATTCAATCATATGCATCCTGGTTATTTATAGCACCGGAACATGAACTTGGGGTTGTGATCATGACCAATAAGTCACAGGGTTTATGGGAAGCAGCAGAAGAAATCATTAACTATGTTTTTGACCAAGTGGCATCTAGTAATAAAAATGAAAAGAGTAAGGTAGTAGAGTATAATGGAAGTCATTTAGATGTAGTGAAAGCTGTCGGAACATACATAGGTTCTTGGCTTGGGGTCGTGAGAATAGTTGAAGAAGAAGGAAACCTCGTATTAAATGTTAATGGTGAAAATAAAAAACTAAAGCCTTTTGGTTTTGATCGCTTCTATGGAGAAGAAGTAACAGTAGGCTTTGTAGAAAAGGATTGTCAGGTAATAACTAGTATGGTGAATGGAATTCCTTGTGAGAAGATAGCAGAGAATCCTCATTATTTGTATCATGTACAAGACTATACACCCTATTTAGGAAGCTTTAATGAAGGAAACGATTTGTTACGTTTTTATGTAGAAGATGATCGTTTGATGTGCTTTGATCAATATGATAATAAATCTTATGCTTGTACAATTGTCGGACCTACAAGAATTGTAATTCCGAATTGTCTAATAGACTTTATACCAAGTGATTCAAATGAATATAATAGTATTCGAATTAATAAAGGAAAGATACTGAATAAAATCAAAAAAACAATCTTGGATAGGAGTTTAAAAATATGAGTAATATCGAAACACCTTTTTTTACTCTTCAAGAAATTTGTCACGGTGTATATGCTGCAGTTGCAAAAAAGGGAGAAGGAGCATGGAGCAATTCAGGATTTGTTGATTTAGGAACAGAGTTAGTCGTGTTTGATTCTTTTTCTACTCCAGCTGCTGCAAAAGAGCTAAGAAACATCGCGGAGAAGATCACTGGAAAAAAGGTAAAATATCTGGTAAACAGCCATTATCACGGTGACCATGTGTTTGGAAATCAAGTGTTTGAGGATACAACAATTCTATCAACTTCTAAAACTCGTAATCTATTTATAGAGAGAAACGTACTACGTGAAATAGAGGAAGAAAAAGAAGAAATGTCTGCTTACTTGCAAGATTTAAGGAATCAGATGGAAAATAGCGTGGATGAGGTGATCTCATTAAGTATTCAGAACCAGTACAATGAAATGAAAAAGGTGTATGAAGCACTACATGAGTTAAAGATGGTATATCCAACTGTAACATTTGAAGAGAAGCTTGTGATACATGGCACCGAGCGGGATGCCCATTTGTATGCGTTAGGTGGCGGACATACCCCGTGTGATACGATTATGTATGTTCCTCAAGAGAAAGTCGCATTTATGGGGGATTTAATAACTGACGGAATTCATTTTCCTATATATAACCCAATTGAATTTATTAGCATCTTAACAGAAGCTAAATCGATGGATATTGAAACGGTCATTCCTGGGCATGGTCAGGTAAATACAATGAATGCTTTTGATACAGTTATCCAGTACATAACAGACATCGTGGAACAGGCTAAAGATGCGATCCAATTGAACAAGTCTATGAATGACTTTCAATCTAGCTTTATTATACGAGATCTTTATAAAGATTGGCTGGGACAGAGTGGAGTATATAGAAATGTAGAGTCTGTATATGAGTATTTAAAGGAGAACCTTTATGGTGCATAGAGAAAGCGGATTTCTAACGATACAAGGTGTACAAACTTATTATGAAGTAGCAGGAGATGGAGAACCTATCCTATTCATTCATGGTATTGATTCAGATAGTAGAATGTGGGATAAGCAAGTTGAGGTGTTATCAAAATCTTATAAAACCATTCGATTTGATCTTCGAGGTTTCGGTCAAACACCGATGCCATTGGGCGAATTCCATATTCAAGATGATATAAATCACTTGATGGAATTACTTGAGATTCCATCAGCTCATATTATTGGCTACTCCTTTGGTGGAACAGTATCACTACCTTTTGCTTTAAAATATCCAGAACGTGTAAAAAGCATAATTCTAGCTGGAGCAGGAATGGTGGGTTATGACTGGTCTGATGAACTTTCAACTTATTTTCGTGAATTCCAACAATGCTGGAGTAACGGAAATTGGGATGAAATGATGAGATTATTGAAATGGAAGAGTATATATGGACCTCACCGTAATGAACATGGGCTTGTAGAAATTTGCAGTCTGTTGGATAAGATGTTTTTACATGCAATGAAAAATGTATTGCGAGAAGGAAAGCCAATTTCACCTGGAGACACAAGAGACAGGTTGCATACTGTTAAAGTACCTACCTTAATTTTAGTAGGAGAAATGGATTTTGAGGATTACCATCATATTGCTGAAATATATAATCAATCCCTTTCAAACTCAATAAAGAAGATCGTTCCCGATGTTGGTCATTTTATAAACTTAGAAAATCCAAGTTTATTTAACGAAATAACCAGCAATTTTATAAGAAACCAAAATAATTGACATATCCATTTTTTTCCATAATAATATAAACTATACAGTATAGTAGCATATTGTATACCCCTGATATATAGTTACCCCATCTTTAAATAGAGGGGTATCTTATATCACTTTTAATAAACTAACTAGTCAGTTTTATATAGCTATTAAGGATAATGAGGTGAATAGTGATGAGTGAAAGTCATCAATTAAAATGGCAAAAAGACATTATTGGGGAAGAGTATAAGGATATTTCAATAATGCATACAGAACAGACAAAAATTTTCCCTAGATCGAAAAGAAGAAAAAAATACAGCAACGATAAAAAAATATATTCGAAGGATTAGTAGCGGATTGATAAATATCATTGGATATCTTTTTACTGAAATGTTACTATTATTTTAAATAAACTTACAAGTCAGTTTTTTTTATGACGAAGAGAGATATTGAGGGGGAGTTAATGATGAGATCGTTTGAAGAGAATTTAGAAAAATACGCTGAATTAGCAGTTAAAGTTGGAGTGAATGTCCAACCAGGTCAACCTTTATTTGTTAATGCAGATATATCTAGTGCACCATTTGTGCGTAAGGTTGTAAGAAAGGCTTATGAAGCAGGTGCTAAGTACGTGCAAGTTGAATGGTCTGATGAAGTCGTAACAAGAACAAGATATGATCATGCACCAGATGAATCATTTGAATACTTTCCTAAATGGAGAGCTGATATGATCGAGCAAGCTTACAAAGAAGGAGCAGCTGCCTTGCATATTGTCTCGATGAATCCAGAACTTCTAAAAGGTGTAGACCCAAATAAAATCTCTAGATTAGCTAGAGTTGCAGGTGAAGCTAGTAAAGAATATATGAAGTATCCACGAGGATTTAAGATTAGCTGGTCAATTGTGGCGGTACCTTCCGTTGCCTGGGCAGAAAAGGTATTCCCTGAGGCCGGATCTTCTGATGAACAAGTTGAAAAACTATGGAGTGCGATATTTGATGCAACACGTATTACAGAAGAAAACCCTATAGAAGCGTGGATTAACCATAATCAAAACCTAAATAATAAAGTAGATTACTTAAATAACGAAAACTTCCAATACTTACATTACACAGCTCCTGGGACAGATTTAACTATTGAGCTGGCTGAGAAGCATCTATGGGTAGGAGCAGAAAGTATTGATGATTCAGGATCAAGCTTTGTTGCCAACATGCCAACAGAAGAAGTGTTTACGACACCACTTAAAACAGGCGTAAATGGTACAGTTAGTAGTACAAAGCCTTTAAGTTATGCAGGAAACATCATTAATAACTTCTCTCTAACATTTAAAGAAGGTAGAATTGTAGATTTCCAAGCAGAGGAAGGATATGAAGCACTTCAAAAGCTAGTTGAAACAGATGAAGGCTCTCATTATTTAGGAGAAGTGGCACTAGTTCCACACAACTCACCTATTTCAAATACGAATATTTTATTTTACAATACATTATTCGATGAAAATGCATCCAATCATTTAGCAATCGGAAGCTCGTATACCTTTACGATTAAAGATGGTAATGATATGACAGAACAGGACTTAATCGATAACGGAATTAACCAAAGTGTTACTCATGTAGATTTTATGATTGGTTCAGGTGAAATGGATATTGATGGAATTAAGAAGGATGGCACAGTTGTTCCTTTATTCAGAAAAGGAAACTGGGCTTAAAAGATAAGGTTCAAATAGTGAGGTGTTATTACATGCTATTTAGAAATGACACGAAGAAACCACAACAGCCACAGGAATCAGAATGGCTATTTCCAATGTAATAAGAATAAGCCTTGCTAAAATATAGCAAGGCTTATTTTATGTCTTTAAATTCTTGGTAGCTTCCATAAATTCTTCCTTCAAAACACCCATCATAATATTATCGTGGTATTCATTATCATAATACAACTCTCCTCGAATGACTCCTTCTATTTGAAAGCCCAGCTTTTCGTAGGACTTCTTAGCTCTTGCGTTATACGAATAAACACATAAACCAATTCGGTACAAATTCAACGTGAAGAATCCGTATTCCATGATCAATCTCAATGCTTCTGTTCCATAACCCTTCCCGAAGAATCGTGGTTCGTGAAGTGCAATTCGGAGATTGGCATTTTGATTGAGATGATCTATCTCATTTAATGATAAATCTCCAACAGGTTCATCTGTCTCCTTATCAACAATGACAAGATCCATTCGATTATCTAATGCAAATCCATCATATGCTTTTTCAATTTTGGCAGCAGTTAAGTATTTTTGTGAGCCTGTCATTTTTCTAATTTCAGGATGTGATAATGCTTTTGAAATTAGAGCATAGTCCTCTTTCTTAAATTCTCTTAAATATACACTCTTTCCTTCGAGAAAATGGTGCATAGTAATTCCTCCCTTTTATAAAAAACAAACCAGTCAGTTTATTATACCATATTTTTCAAGTTTATGATATTGTTAGGATTAATAGTCAGTCTTTTAGGAGTGAGAGAATGATAGAGAGAAAAATCCAATTATCTAATGGTGTTTCATTGAATACTAGGTTTACAGAAGTTGAAAAGGGAAAGCCAATCGTCCTCTTCATTCACTTTAGTGGCGGTACATCAAAGATGTGGGAAGGAGTTCTTCCATTCTTTGAAAAACAATACAGTGTTATTGCACCTGATTTGCGCGGACACGGAAAGTCTGACAAACCTCTGGCAGGTTACCATATTGACGATATGGCAGATGATTTATATCTGCTTACAAATGACTTAGGGATAATGGATTGTCATGTTGTCGGAAGCTCTTTAGGAGCAGAAGTAGGAATTAGCCTGGCTGCAAAGCATCCCGAATTAGTCACATCCATCGTTTGTGAAGGAGCCATTTATAATGAATTTGGCGAGTATGGTTTATACAATGGGACAACTGAAGAAATAGAAGAAGAGAAGATTAAAAGACGTGTAGGTCTTTCGGAAAGACAGCTTAAAAAATACGTAACAAAAGAGGAGTTTATAGCAGACCATAGTAAAGATGTACAAGAACTTGGCATAAATAATAAATATTTTACTTCGTTCTTTGAAAGCTGCATCGAAGAACAAAGTGATGGTAACTATGAACACTTCTATAAAAATCATATCCGTACAGAATACATTACAAAATATTGGGACCTGAAATTTGAAGAATACTATCAACATGTAAAGTGTCCAGTACTATTCCTGCCAAGTGAAGAAGAAATGAAAGACCCAAATATTCAACGAAGCCTTCACTATTTTGCTAGTTTATTACAACACTATAAGATAGAGACAATAGAAAACTCACTACATGCTTATGTCTGGATGCAGTATCCAGAAATTGCAGCAAAAAAGGTTCTAGCGTTTCTTACTTGTCCTTGAATTGCAAAGTAAAAAAACAGCTCCTATTGGGGCTGTTTTAATTCGACAAAATTCGGGTGGTGCCTGTGTACTGCTGATTGAAAAGTAGACACTATACTTTCGGGTCACCTTCTTGGTGGCCTGAAGTGTCTCAT